>DATFYN010000027.1:0-5048 GCA_035315025.1 Myxococcota bacterium | reverse complement strand
GCTTACCGAAATGGCGCCGGCGGAAACCTCACCCACCAACCCCAATCAACTGATTTTATTATGAATTCTGTCGGACGCTACTGATTGCACGTTACAAAGAAGATTTTCCTGTGGGATCGAGAGTTCGCATCGCTGACGTGTCGCGACTTCAGGGATTTGAACGAACCTGGAAGTACCACCACAAACTGGACCCTGAGCAATTCGAGTACGCGGGTCGGACTGCCGAGGTTGACAAGATTGGTTTCTATCATGGGGGAGACGTGCTCTACGAATTGCTAGGAGTGCCCGGCATTTGGCATGAGCAGTGTCTGACTGCCGCTACCGAGGCGGTCACCGCCGATACTGGACCGGAAGGTGCGGCATGAAGGAGGCCGGCGCCGAGAGCTCGATCGAGGGGCCTGGTTGCGGTCGTTAACAGACCCCCGATGGGCTCGACGGCGCCGGCGGCCCTCCGCGGACTAAGCGCGCAAGGCCGACGATATCCTGGCCAAAAGTACGGATGGCGTCTGTGACCTTAAGCACGGCAGCCCATAGGCAACTCCGAGTGAAACTCCCTGGTGTGGGACGATCGGTACGGACAGTGACTCGTCCGGACGGACCGGAGGGGGGTGGCGTGAGCGCGCGGGAGTGGAATGCGCTGGGCCTCGGCACGCTTGCGGTGGGGTTCATCGGAGTCGGAGCGTCTCTTCTCGTCTGGCGCTCGGACCGGAATTCGACGGCCTAGGCTTGGGCACGCTCGCCTTCAACAACCTGAGCGGAATCGGCCGGGCCGGTACCGGCGTGCTCACGGTCGACGGGAAGGCGGTCGCGCGCCAGACGATGGAGCGGAGGCTCCCGCTGATCCTGGCGTGGGACCAGACCTTCGACGTAGGCGCCGACACCGGTACGCCGGTGGACGACCAGGACTACCAGGTGCCGTTCCGATTCACCGGCAAGCTCGACAAGCTGACGCTGAAGATCGACCGGCCGAAGCTCATGCCCGCCGACGAAAAGCAGCTGATGGAAGCCCAGCGGAACAAGTGAGTAGCAGGATCGGCGGGCCGAGCACGCGGTTTGGAATCGGGGGGTTGCGTCCGAGACGGAGCCGGTCCTCCTGGACGAGAACGCACCCCTCTCGTGCGCTTGCTACTCTGCCGATGGCGACTCCGGCTCCTCGTCCTGGTTCGGGACGGGCTTCCAGGTGTCGTCCGGATCGAACTTCGTCATGGCCTGTGCGATGGCCGCGGTCTTCGGTCCGAGGTTTTTCTCGAGGACGACACCGTCATGGTTCACCAGGAAGGTCATCACGCCCGAGGAGCCCCAGGTCGCTGGGAACGCCACGAGCGCGAAGCCGCCCATCATCTTGCCGTGCGCGAGGTAATCGTAGGCGCCGCCCTTCGCGTGCGGCCCCTGCGCCTTCAGGATCCTGAAGTAGTAACCGTGGAACGGATAGCCCTTGGTGTTGGATCCCTTCCCGTAGCCCTCCGCCCTGGCCTGCGCGAACAGTGAGCCGAGGGGGCTCTCGGGCTCATCCTCCCGGGTCTCGAAGTACAGCCCATCGCGGTGGCCCTTTGTGCTGGCGAACCGCTGCGCGTAATAGAGGAGGTCGCTCTTTTCCGGGTCGCGCGCGTAGTATTCGCGCTGCGCGTCCACGTAGGCGAGACAGGCCTGGATCGTGGCAAGCTCGTTTCGCCCGATGCGACGGTCAAGGACTTCGTGTTCACCTGCACCCGAGTCGAAGCGCCAGCCAGCATCGTCCTTCACGATCGGGATCGGCATCGGCCAATCGTCCTTCCCGGTCTGCAACATGGCCTCGGTGTCGCTCAAAGTCACGATCGAGTTCTTCTCTTCGTAGGACTTCACGAAGCGCTCGCGCGCTTCGTGATCGGCGACGGGGTCACCGGAGTCGACCATGCGCTTCGCGTCGGGTCCGAGCACCGCGAGGAGCGCCTTCGTGTCGCCCTCCTTTGCCGCGGCGACGAGCGCGCGAGCGGCTTCGTCGGGCGATGAAAAGTGCTCCTGCGCCGCATCCGCAGCGAGGGTGCGCGGCGACCCCGCCGCGACAAGGAGCGCCCCGACCGCCAAAGTCGTGGCAAGGACACTGAGCAGTCGCGCGATCATCTTCTCTCCCTTCGGCGGGTGATGGTTCGGCACGGCTACGCCTTCTCTCATTGACGCCGACCGCCACCACCACCAGCGCTGCGACCGCCGCCCACGTTCTTGGTGCCACCCGCCGAGGCGCGATTGCCTCCGGCTCGCGCGCTCGCGTTGGATGCGCTCTTCTGGCTTGCTTGGCCGCGAGCCGAGTCACGTCGGACCTGGCCAGCGTTACCGACTCCGTCGAACGCGGCGCTCCCGCCGCTGCGGTTCGCGCCGCCTTTCCCCGCGCCGCTCGGACGTTGTGCGGCGCCGTTCGGGCGCTGCGCCGGGGCGTTCGGACGCTGTGTGCCGCTGAGCCTGTTTCCTGCCCCGCCGGACGTGCCGAGATCGCGGCTCATGTTCCCGGCGCCCTCGCGGGCGATCTGCTGGCGACCTTGGTCGGCGCGGCCGCGGAAGGCGTCGCGCGAGGCGGCGCCGGGCCGATCTCCACGGTTGAACTGATTCTGTGTCGCTTTGTCGCGGTACTGCACGCCCCGTCGATGGTCCACGTTGTGCTGCCAGTTGTTGTTGGTGGCATTGATGCGGGTCACGTTGTTCGAGACGTTCTGGTTGAAGCTGTTGTAGCGATTGACGTTGATATTGACGTTGCCGTGCCCCGCGCCCCAGTGGCAGCCACCCCAGAGGGCCGAACCCACAGCAAGACCCACGCCGAATGAGAGGATCGCGGTTGTCGCGACATAGCCCGGTGGGTAATAGTAATAGGGCGGATAGGCGGGATAGGGCCACGCCCCATAGATGACGGTCGGATTGTAGGTCGGAACGTAGATCACCTGCGGATTCGCAGGCTCGATCTTGATGATGGTGGGCTGGCTCGGTGCAGGCGCCTGCTCCACGACGACGACCTGCTGCTCGGTGGTCTTCAGATTCCCCTCCGCCTGCGCTTTGCCGCGGAGCCGCTGCACAGCGTCCATCACGTCGCTCTGCTGGGCCAGGAAGGCGTCGCCGAGCTTCTGGGTCCAGGCGAGCTCGTCGTTCATCATCGTGAGAACCTGGGGGAAGGACGCGAGCGACTTGACGCTCGGGTCCCAGCTCTGCTGCTTTAGCGCATCGTCGAGTGCCTTGTCCTTCAGGCTGGGATTCTTCTGCTGCCAACGCGCGGCCTCGACGACCTCGAGCGGATAGGTCGAGGCCATTAGCACCTGCGCCAGCAGCGCATCGGGATAGAGGGCGATGGGCGCGACGAGCTGCTCGATCTCTTCGGGTTTGAAGGGCGCGGCCGGCGCATCGCCCTGGGCCAAGGCAATCCTCGTCCCCGGCAGCGAAACCAGCGCAGTCAGCAGCCCAACGAGAGCTGCCTTGGACAATTTCCTGAGTTGACGCATTGCGCGCGCTCCCCTCCGAAAGAACCGTGGATCACGGTAGCGCGGCTCGCGAAGCTGTCCGCCGTGACCACGGAACGCGGTCGCCTGTCCTTCCGGCCGGACTAGGACGAGGGCTTGGCGCAGCCCGCCCAGCAGCGGGAGAGCCAAGACCAGAGCACTCGGTCGGAGGCCTGGAAACAGACTCGCGCTCCACCGCGCTGGCCGTGGACTAGCTGGTGACCTGTTGAGGGAGTAGCGGTGGATCGAACTGTGACGGAGCATTCCGAGGGCGAGCACCCTGAACGTCGGATTCGAAGGTCACGGTGATCGTACTCTGCGACCTGTGGTTGGTACCGCGGGCAAGGGCTCGATGAACACGGGCATGTAGTCTCTCGCAGAAATGCCAAACGGTCGGGCCCTTGAGGGCACCGAACGTCGGCAATCGGTGGGAGCGGGGTGGCGCTCCGTGCGATTGCCGACTCCAGGGATCACGCGGCTGCAGCATGAATGGATCTGGGCGGCGTAGCCAGGGCTCTTATGAATCGCAGGGCTATCGACCCAAATGGGTGTCCCAATGAGTCCTATCCCGTCCGCTTGTGGCACGTGTTATGCCGGAACATCCCATCACCGAGAGAATCCAGGACGTCACCGAGAGCTTTCCCAAGCTGAGGGTCGTGGGGTTCGAGCCCCGCTTCCCGCTCCAAGGCGCCTCCGCTGACGTGCGACGGGAGCCCACTGAAGAGCCGTATCCGACTTTTCACGTGGAACCCGCGCTATTCATCTGTCGATGAATTCCACGCACTGCTTCGCGAGGCTCTTGCCTGTCGACTCCAAAGGGCGGCCAAGCTCCTTTGATCGAGATTCGCGATGAGATGGCGCTTTACGAAGTGGCCGCACCCTCGCGGGAAGGGGCAGCGCGCGATCTACCCGCCGCCCGCCGATCACACGCAGCTCCCTGGCAGGCCTCCCCTGGCTGATCGAGGATTCGAGTGCCTTTGAAGGGCCGTTTCCATCTCTCGGCCGCCGTCCTCGCGATCGCTGCCGGGAGCCTCGCGAGCTGCGGGCCGCACGCGCCGTAAGACAGCCTCGCCGGCGATCGGGTCGGGTCCGGGTTGCCGGTGCTCGAGGGCCTCGGCCGGCCGGTCTCGTTCGAAAAGGACGTGCAGCCGGTCCTCGAGAACCGGTGCGTCGTTTGCCATGGCCACGCCCCGTGCCAGCTCCTCCTCTCCTCGCCGCAAGGTGCGGCGCGCGGCGCGAGCAAGGCCGTGGTCTATGACACAACGCGACTCCTCCCCATGGCGCCGACACGGGTCGGGATCGACACGCAGACGACCGCGCAGTGGCGCGACATGGGCTTCTCCCCGGCGCTGGAGGAACCGGCCACGGCGGGCCGCGGCGATGCCGCGGGCGACGCGACCGGGCTCGCGAACGGGACGCTTCTCCTGCGCATGCTCGCCCTGGGCCACGCGAACCCCTTCCCGCCAGCCCAGCGCCTCCCCGCAGACTTCGGCCTCGACATCAACCGCAAGCTCTCGTGCGCCGCGCCGGGTCAGTTCGACGCTTACGCACGCGAGCATCCACAGGGTGGCATGCCCTACGGCGTGGCGC
>DATFYN010000026.1:0-2989 GCA_035315025.1 Myxococcota bacterium | reverse complement strand
CGCAGATCGCGAAGCAGGGTGCGTAGGAAGCCCTCTGCCCCGTGCGAGTCGTGCACATTCCCCGGACGATTCCACACGCGCAGGATCTGGCCGGTCTGTGCCAGCTGGGCCGTCAGCGGGTAGTACGATTTGTCTTTGGGGGGATGGGGGTTGTAGCCCCGCTCCGCTCCTTCGACCCGGACGCCGGTGCGCAGCACGGTGCCATCGGCATCGATCGTGAGGCGCGAGAAGCCGCAGCGCTCGATCCTCAGCCGGCCACGGAAAGATGCCAAGGAAGTCTCGCTTCCTTGCCGGCCAGGACGCGGTTACGAGCCACGAGGTGGGCCATTCCAGAGCACCTCATCGGTAGCGCGATGGCGTTGAACCTCGCCCGAAGTCGTCTCACGTGTCGCGCAAGACGGACCTGGGGCCATGTCGGCTTCGCGCCCAGGCGCGGTTGGCGATCGACCACGACAACCCTGGGCGTCCGCAGGTCCATGGGGCGCTGCGTGGCGTCCATGAACGAGGACACGCACTTCGCATACCCGGTGACGTCATCCGGGACAGAAAGCTCCCCTCTTGGATCCAGGCCCTGGCGACGCAAGCCCTGGGCCGGCGCACCGAACACGACCTGCGGCGTGAGCGTGAACATTCACTCCCAGCCCGCCGCTACACCGGGCTCGACGCCGCCCTCGAAGCGCGCGTGGACAAAGCACGGCACGTGTCGTTCGAGGGTCCGATCCCAGACTCGGCCAGCGCTCAAGAGCAGCGCTTCTTGCTACTCCGGCGGGTCGCCTACCTCGAGGACCGTGGGCTCGCCGAGCGAAACGGGAAGCTTCACCTTCGAACTCTCCGCAGAGCTTAGTCCCGCGCTCCAAGAGATGGCGCTGCGGCGCGATTGTGCCTTACAGCGCCTTGAACCGGCAATCGACCGTGCGGAACTCGAGGGCATCCACGTTCAACGGCCGAGAAAGTGAATAGTGGGATCCGCAGGGCGATCCCACGCTCTGCATCAGGCGCCTGAAACGCCCTCGGAAGTGAACGCGTCGTTTCCGCCAGAGTAGGTTTGGGTGGCCAACCATTTATTGGCTCCGCGCGGGTTTCGTGGTCGACCGGCGAACACCAGCCCGAGGATCCCGACGGCGAGGAGCATTGCGCTCGAAGGCTCCGGAACAGGCTGGAAGGTCAAGTCGGCAATGCCGAAGTCGATCGCTGTGAAGGCGATGCTGCGAATGCCCGCAGCCTGCTCGAGCCCGATGAAGTTCGTCCCCCATTGCGACACAGGGACCGTCCCAACGGTGACCGACTCTAGGAGGTTGTTCGACGCATTGTAGGCATCGAGACGGACATTCGTGGTCGGAATGCCGGTCACGTAGGCGCCCACGGCCAGTACGTCGCTCGCGAAGGTCAGCCGGAACGAGACGGGTTGCGTATCGCCACCTATGTTGTCGAAGGCGCCGAGGTACGCAGTGCTGAACGGGACGTTCGCCGCCGAGGACACGCTCCCGTTCCCGGCCCAGTTGTTGGACGCACTGTTTCCCAGCGCGAAGTCCTGGACGAAGACACCGTCGTTCATGGTTCCAGGGTTTGGCACCGGCGCCGTGAGCGTGACACCGGAGGAGAACGTGTAGGGCCCGGTGATCCCGGGTTCGAGGATGTTCCCGAACGGGCTCGTTCCGACATTCGGGCCCACGGTGAGACCCTCGAAGTTCTCGACGATCGCCCCGCTACCGAAGGCGGCCGGGGTGATCGAGAAGGACATCGCAGGGCCCGCGAGGAAGAAGCAGAGAACGGTGCCGAGAAAGACGCGTTTCATGAGGAGAACCCCGCATGTGGCGGTTACCCCCCGGCCCGCAAGAATGGTATCGATCTCCCGTATGGTGATCTTGAGCACAGAATTGCCGGGGAGGCGGCCGGCTCCGGCTGGTGAGGGGATGAAGCAAGCAAGCAACAGATCGGCAAAGACGGCGCAGGAGGGGTGCGGTTCGCCAATGAACCTACTGCGCGAAATCGCTCGGCATTAGGGAGCCTGAGAGCCGAGGCCAATAGAGCGATCGAGGGACCCCTTCCCTTGAACCGAGCGCTGCATCCGGGGGAGCAGGAGCCTCGCTGAAGGCGCTTACGCTCGTGCTGACCCTCAGGTTCTACAGCCTGCGGGCGCTGGATCCGTGCGAGAGCGCACCTCGCCGAAGGCCCGGAGCACGAGCGACTGCGGATCGCCTGGCAGCTCGAAGACACGCGCGAGCTCGACCGCAGACGAAAGCGCTGAACCTCGCACGGTGAGGTTGCCCGATCCGGCAACGACGAGACGATAACGTCGGGCCTCTACTCCTGACTGCGACAGCTTGCGCGTTCTCGGCTCCCATCCGACGCGAGTTGTGACGTCGACAAGCGAGTTCCCAAGAGCCTCTCAAGTCGATTCCGCGCGTCCCTAGATTGGCGCACTACGCTGCTATACGCTCACCTGCGACGCTATACGCTATTCGTTGTCTAAAACCAATTTCCCAAGATTTCCCATTGTTGACTATCCTGTGCGTTCCTACCCTGCAGCACTGCTGAAGCTGTTGATGCGGGGTGAGAATGAGAGATCGACATACCGTCCTTTCCCAGAAGCCGCAGCCGGTCCGCCGCCTCGACTCGAAGCTGACACGAAAGCTCGGTTCCCGGGTACCCACGACCGTTCGTGCGGCGCCAGTCCAAGCCGCAATCGGTAGCGCGCACGACCCGGCCCGAGATACGAGCTTCCGCGCATGCTCCTCCCTTGGGATCAGGCTCAACCGTACTGCCGTGGCTGCCCAGGGCACTCCGGGCGGCCGCGAATAGCCATGTCTCACCCGGCCGGCGAAGTTCGCTCTTGCATTCCGGCTGTGAGCCGCGGTATGCGGTGGGTCATGGCCGACAAGATCGGGAAGGTGCGGCGTCGGAAGCTCCCCGATGGGAGCGAGCGCTACTACCTGGACTTTCGGCCGCATGGTCAGGTGTTCTCGATCCCCGACCCGGGCGGCGTGCA
>DATFYN010000025.1:0-3686 GCA_035315025.1 Myxococcota bacterium | reverse complement strand
TGCGCTCATGCGTCTCCCCGATCGCGACCCGCTCGGCCAGGAAGTCCTCCCCGTAAGAGGCGGTTCCCAAAGACAGGAGGTACTCGCGCTGCTTCTCGAGGAGGCGCTCCTTCACCTCGTGATCGCGCAGAAGCTCCCGGGTCCGTTCGAAGGACAGCAAATGGCGATAGAACGCCGCAACGAGCGCGTCGGCGTGCCGCTCGAGGATGGGCCGGAGCGCCGTGAGATAGCTCCGCTCTTCCTCACCAAGTCCGACAAAGGCGAGCCGCTGCGCAGTGTCTTCCTTGGTCATCTGACGCCACATCGAAAACTAGCATGCCACCGCTTCGCGAAAGCGACAAGCAGCCACAGCGGAGGACGGGCTGCCGCAGCCGATTGGGGCACAAGGCTGCAGCCATTCTTTAGGGCGTTCTCTCCGGCGCTTCGTGCGTGGCACAACTCTTGCCACCGAACATGGCATCGGGGGATGCGCTGGGGAGGAATGATGTCTGATTTCCTGTCGATCTATTCCGTGCAGCACTGGCTCGAGTCTTGTCCCCAGGGCTACCTCGTGGGGACGGAATACGGCCATCGGCCGAGCGAGGGCGAGCCCGAACTCATCCTCTCCGACCCGCTGCTGCGCGAGCAAGCCATCGGGACGACCGTCCAGCTGGTGGTCGGGGAACGCTGCGCCCTCGCAGCGTCTTCGGGTCTCATCAACTCTGCCCCGGACGAAGCAAGCAAACGCTTTCTCGCGACGCAAACCCTCGACGAGGCCCGACATGTGGAGATCTTCACCCAGCGCCTCTTCGACCTTGGTGTAAAGAAAAGCGAGCTCGAGAGCGCGATCCACCAGTACGCGAACCCGAATCTCGTGAAGTTTGCGGAGGTCTTGCTCGAGAAGGTCGACCGCAAGGACTTTGTGGCCGGCGTGGTGGGTCAGAACGTCGTGCTCGAAGGCATGGCGTTCAGCGTCTTCGAGATGATGTACGCCGGGAGCCAGACGCTCAACCCGAAGTTCGCGCACACGCTCTCGGGAACGATCGCCGATGAGCGGCGTCACGTGGGCTTCGGCGAGAACCGCATCGGCTCCCTGATTCAAGAGTACCCGGAAAAGAAGCCGGCGATTGAACGCATGCAGAAGGAGATGTCCTACTACATGCTGGCGACCTTCGCGGACTCCTTCCGCAACAATCCGGCGCGGGAGGAGCTGAAGAAGCTGCGCGGCTCGATGTCCGGCTACGGCGCACCGAAGGCCGAGTGGCACGGTGCCGATCTGAATGCGCTCGAGCCGGAGGAGATGGAGCGGCTGCTCGCGGACACGGTGCTGAAGGAGTTCAAGATCCGCCTCGGGCGGATCGGCATCGAGTATCAGACTCCGGCCCGGCCGTAGATCGCCGGGAGGGGGGGCCGCGCGGTGGAGCGGGCCATTCGGGACGAAGCGGCTGACGTCCACGCACTCGAGCCCGAGGCGTTTCTCGAGGAGGTGCACTCCTTCGAGTTCTGGTTCCACTCCGTCCAGGGCTATCTCGCGGGGCAAACCTTCGGTCACCGGCCCGACGTGCACGGAGCGCCCCTTGCTCCGAGCGAGCGAGAGCACCTCGTGACTGTCCTTTGCAACTACTGCGTCGGGGAAACAGCCGCGCTCGAGGGTGCCAGCGGACTTGTGGCCATCGCCCCAAACCGGCTCACCAAGATCTTCCTCGCCACCCAGGTCGCCGACGAGGGCCGCCACCTCGAGGTGCTGCTGCACCGGCTCGGCGAGCTTGGGGTTGCCGCGCCGGAGGCAGAGATCGAGCGACGTGCGTCGCGCAGCCTCCTCCACTTCAAACGGAGGCTGCTCGAGCTCGTCCAGAGCCGCGACTGGGAAGCCGCGATCTTCGCGCAGAACGTGATTCTCGAAGCGATGGAGTTCACCGTCTTCCAGAGTCATGCCCGAACTGCCGACCTCGTCACGCGAGAGGTGCTGCAGGGGATCGTAAAGGACGAGCGCCGCCACATCGGGTTCGGCGAGAACGAGCTCGGTCGGCGGCTCCAAGCATCGCCGCACATCCGCGCGCGTATCGGCGAGGTGAAAAAGGAGCTCGATCACTGGGTGCTCGAGAGCTTTGAGGAGACACTGCGGGAGATTGGGGTCCCGAACGAGGAGCGCCCCGAACTAGGCCGCAACTACCTTGAGGTGGTGGCGCGCCTCGGCTTTGCGTGAGTGCGGATCCGCTGCTCCGGCACGAGGACGCCGAGGAGACCGCCCCGCGGCAGCGCTTCTTGCTGGAAGACACCGGCTTCGACGAGGTGCCTCCGAAATACCGACGCTTCTACCGCAAGTGGAAGGGTCCGGGCGATGCTCTCGGGCCGAATGAGGTGGTCTGCCCGGTGTGCAAGGTCGTGATCCGCTCGACCCGCGAACTGCGACCCGGAGACCGTGTGTACTGCATGCCGTGCATGTCCCGCCTTGTGGTGGTGCGCGCAGAGGATGGCCGCTTGGAAGCACGGGTGGCCTACTGAGCCGGCGGTGCGGGTGGCACCGCTCCGAGTGCCGCGATGCTGCCCCGCGTAAGGACGCCTTGGAAAGCGTTTCGAATCGTGGCGCGGCTCACCTCGATGCGCGCCGCGAGCCCATCGACTCCGTCCGGCAAGTCCGCGAGCTCGGCGCTCAGCGCGAAGGTTTCGCTCTTCGGATCGAAGAGCTCGATCGCACGCCCGCTCACCCAGCGGGAGACGGCCTCGATCCGGCGCAGCTCGCTGTACGCGTCGAGCAGCCGCTCAAGCGGGGGACCCGCGATTGCGCAGCGCAGCATGGCCGGATTGCTTGGGATCTCGGGAAGCGGCCCTTCGTCGCCTCGCTCGAGAAGCGCACCTGCGGCAAGGAAGTCGACATCCATGAGCCCGCCGGGCCCCGTCTTAAACGCGATCCTTCCCGCGCGCTCGTCCTTCTCGGCACGTTCCCGCTCCACGCGTGCGCGCATCTTCGCTACCTCTTCCCAGGGAGGTCCCGCCCGTGAGAGCACACGCCCTCGGGTTCGCGAAAGCACGTCCCGCGCGCCCAGGAGATCGCCCGCAATGGCACGGGCGCGCATCAAGACCAAGTGCTCCCAGACCTGGGCATCGCGTTCTTGATACGCGGCGAAGGACTCGAAGGAAGTGACAAGCAGCCCCTGGCCACCGGAGGGGCGAAGCCTCGTGTCGACCTCATAGGCCACGCCCGCTCCGGTCATCGTCGAGAGATAGGCGACAACGCGCTGGCCGATCCGCGAGGCAAGTGCGATCGCCTCGGGGCCGCCACGCTGCAGGAAAATCAGATCGAGGTCGGAGTGGTAGGTGAACTCGCGGCCACCGATCTTTCCCATGCCGACGACGGAGAGGGACTCGGCCAAGGGGGTTCGGACCTGCGCTTGGAAAAGCGCGCGGCGCACCACGCTCTCGGCGAGGGCGGAAAGGAAGGAAGAGGCTGCCACAAAGGAGACGAGCCCGCCGAGATGGAGACAGGCCGCGAAGAGGGTCTCGCTCCGCCGTAGGAGGCGCAGCTCGTCGAGGAAGGCTTCGAGATCAGGGGCCGGCAGGGCGAGCTCGTTTTCGAGGAGCCTTGCCGTGCGCTGCGCCAGCCTCTTGCTCGCGGTCTCGACCGAACAGTCCGCGATCGACTCCAGGAGCCCGGGGCGGGTGGCAAGCAGGCGAGCGGCTTGTGCGCTCGTCGCGACGACCCGAGC
>DATFYN010000024.1:0-10326 GCA_035315025.1 Myxococcota bacterium | reverse complement strand
CGGGCTCGGTGTTGGCGTCGGGCTCGGTGTTGGCGTCGGGCTCGGTGTTGGCGTCGGGCTCGGCGTTGGCGTCGGGTTCGGCGTTGGCGCCGGGCTCGGTGTTGGCGTCGGGCTCGGCGTTGGCGCCGGGCTCGGCGCTGGCGGGCTCACCGTGAAGACAACACCGATCGTCGCCGGCGAGCCCGTGCCGCCCGTAGCTGTTGCGGTGATCGTGCTCGTGTACGTGCCGATTCCAAGGCCGGTCGGCTTCATGGTGACGGTGATCGTATTTGGAGTGGGCGAGGCTGTGCCGCTCGCCGGAGACACTGAGAGCCACGCGGCGCCGGTCGAGAGCGCGTAGGAGAGGGTACCGCCATTCGTGCTCTGGATAGAGAAGGTTGTGGTAGCTGGGCTTTGACCCTGTACCGCAGTGCCCGTCAGGGTTGTTGCAGAAATCGTGAGCGTCACCGGGGCGGGCGCAACAAACTGGTAGAGAGCGGAGTCCGGGGAGAACGGCCCCAAGGTGTTGCTCGAGTCGTAGGCGGCAACTTTAATCACAAGCGTGTCGCCATAGCTGCCGGAAACCGTGGCTTGGGGTGCAGTCACCCGCTGGTCTGGCGCCGCGGGGTAGCCTGCACCGTTGCGGTTGACGAAGACAGCGTACCCCGCGACCGGGCCAGGTGCAGCCGTCCAAGTGAAGTTCGCACTCGTCGTCCCGACGATCGCGACGCCGCGCGCCGGCGTCCCGGCCAGTGACGCTGCGCACAGAAGGAGCAAGAACCCACCGAGGCGGCAGTTGTGCGTGCTGTCCATGTATCCTTCCGCTCACCGGGCGTTTGGCACAACCGTCCACACGCGCTCGGCGACTTTCGCGGTCTCGTCGGCGGTATCGCTCGGCGCGCGGGTGACAAAGGTCACGCGAAAGTCGAATAGGGAAATTCACGGTCATACCCCTCCTTTAAGCGATGCGTCAGTGACGGCGGGCCTCGCGCCCGGATTGTGTTACACGCCTGCGGACGCCGTTCCGTTCCGGATCGGAATCGGGGTGTAAGCGATGGCCGGGGAATCGAAAAGCGACATAGGGATGTGGTACGGCGTTTCGCCAGACACGGGGCCGAACGCTACGCGGCCACGCACTTGCCGGTTAGCGTGGCGAAGGCGGCCGAAGCCAAGGAAGTCGCCCACACGCGGAAAACCTGCTTGCCCGAGTTGGCACCCTGAACCGCCAGGCAGAAGGCGGGGCGCCGCGGGTACCGTGGCATCGAGACACCGATTTACTGCGTTCGAGCAACGTGTCGCGTGGAGAGTGCAGATACGGTGTGGGGGCTGGCAGTCGACGGCCGAATGAAAATCCCGCTGAGCGGCAGTGTTTGGCGGGCCAGGTCGCCTCGACGCCGGCTCGCAGATCATCTCCAATCCGCCAGGGGCATGGGGTGACTTCGGAGGCTCAGGCGGCTACGACACCTCGCCTCCTCTTCCTGGGCTTCCAGCGGCTCAGGTCGAACACCTCATCGCGGCCGTTCGAACTCCGAATAAGAGCAGTGAGATGACTTATATCGACCTGGATCCGGGTGCCGCAACTCGGGCATTGAACGTCCTGATGAGTCATCAGCCACTCGATGGGCTCGTCGTGGACGTGGCCGCACTGGAAACACCGGACTTGATGCTCGACGTACGCGGACATGACAGGAACCCTCAATCTGTCCGGTGGCGGCCTTAGACGCGAGGACCGTTTCACCGCGACTGTGCGTGCAATCGTTCGACGGGCCCCTGCGAGCGCGACCTGCTCGAGGCGCTTGAGGCGGCATGATCTTCGAAGGGCGAGGGGACCGACAATCCCCTGAACCAAGGAGATCGGGAACCGAAAACGGGTAGTAGGAGCGGGCCGGCTTTGGCTGGCGGCTTTCAGGCCGTCGCGCCGAGTCCGAGGGCGGCGTTCGACGCGATAACAGTGGGAACCCCTGACTCCGAGCTCGCGGGCGATCTTGCAGCAACCACTTTCGCGCACACGGTTCTCGAGCTTGAAGGAATCCGCACCCCTGATTGCCCAGGGCGGTCTGCAGTGCTTGCTGGGCAGCCTGCATGCCGTCGCGTGTTCGGTCGCGACTTAAATCCTTTTGAAATTCAGCGATGGAGCCGAGAACGTTAAACAAAAGTCGCCCCGCCCGTATGCTTGGTCGAGCACCAGCAGTCGACGCCTAACCCTTCCACTCTGCGGCCAGAGTGTAAGAGGGTTGACGCTGCAGGGCAGGCGGTCGAGCTTGCAAGATCGCCACGACAGCGAACGCCCTGCGCCGCGGGCCTCGAGCTCGCGCGGCGAAAAGATCAACCATTCCGACACGAGCAAGGAGTTTGGAAGGCACGGCGACAGCCACGAAATTGCGCGAGAGCTAATGTCGCGGTGGCAGCTTCTGAGAGAGCAGCCGCGGGCGCTTCGGAAGGTGCCGGAGCCCCATCTATGCCAACGCGGCGATGTGGCTCGCCGCCTTCTCGACCGAGAGTTTGCGACTCTCGTTCCACCATTGACCCACGAAGGGGTCACCATTCCGACCAACGCGTGCGCGTACACGGGCGCTGCCTTCGGGTCGTAGCCGGCTTGCTTGAACGCGGCCGCGAACACGTCACCGACGCGTTCGGCGACGTCATTCAGGAGGCTGGACATCCCGCCGCGCACCGAGACGACAGGGACACCCCGCGATAGGACGGCGAATCCGTCGGGATCTTCCTTCACATAGGTGAGGAAGGCCAGGGCGGCGCGCTCGACGCGCTCCCGCGGAGAGCCCGACGAGATGCTCTCGGCAATGCGGGTCACCACGTTTTCCGTCTCGCGATCGACGACGACGGCGTAGGCCCCTCCTTTCCACCGAAGTGCTCGTAGACGATGGGCTTCGAGACTTTCGCGTGCTCCGCGATTTCTTCGACGGAGGTCGCGTCGTAGCCGCACTTGGCGAACAGGCGCGCCCAACCTCGATTAGCTGGGCGCGGCGCGCCGCCGCCGTGAGCCTGCCGGAGCGTTCCGCACTGGCCGGTCCGTGGAACTTCCTGTTTCTCTATGTGGTGCCGCTGTTCGTCGCGAACTCGGTGATCATGTCGTACATCGCTACAAATCACTTCCTCAATCCGCTCACCGAGATCAACGATCCCCTCGCCAACACGCTCTCAGTCACGAGTCCGCGCTGGCTCGAGAAGCTGCATCTGCAGTTCGGCTACCACGTCGAGCATCACCTGTTTCCGACGCTGAGCGGTCGCCACGCGCCCGTCGTGCGCGACGTGCTGATTCGCCTGTACGGCGATCGCTACCTCACGATGCCCCACGTCCGAGCGCTGCGACTCCTCTACACCCGCCCGAAGCTTCACGACGGTTACGACATGCTGGTGGATCCCCGGACGATGACCGCCTTCGACGTGCTGGCGCCGGGCGACCTCTCGATGTCCCACCTGAGTTCGGGCTGATAGGCGAGCGCGACCGGCGCGATGAAGCCTAGGAGCCGCAGGGTATGGACGCGCGCACGCCGCGGTGTACGTCGTCTCTTCACGCGGCCGCTTGCAACGTTCAGCGCGGCCCTCGCGCCGCCGTTCTACGTGCTGTACATGCGGCTCGTCTGGTCGACGAGCCGAGTCGATCTTGGGAAGTTCGGCGAGCTCCAGAGCCTGCGCGACGAGTACGACCGCGCGGTTGCGCTTAGGCTGCCGGACTCTCGCTAGGCGGGTAGGGGGGGAGCAGTCCGTACGATTGCCGACTCACGCGCTTGCAGCCGGAATGGGAATGGGCTGCGGGAAGGCTCACTGCGCACCCGGTCCTAGTCTATTCGACGGGCAGATTTCTCGACAACCTTGTAAACAACCCGGGTTCTGCGGGTTTTTCGACCAGCTTTCCGGACCGCTGCTTCACGGCTAAGGTGGACCCGATTTCGGGGCGATCGACCCGGTATCGCGCACCGCGAAGGTAACGTGGTGATCGACAACAAAGACCGGGCACTCAAACCCGAGATTTACGCATCCTCTGCCATCATGGCGCCCAGCCACAAGGCACCCTTGGTGGCGGGCGCTGCGGTCCTGGCCCAAGGCGGGGAGACCGTCCTGCATGGACTCCAGGAAGGGGACGAGGTCGTGACCTCGGGCGCCATTCCATCCTCGGGTCCGCCTGAACCATGATCCGCCGGCTCGTCTCGATCGCCCTCAACTCGCCGGCGGCGGTGATCCTCGCCGTGCTCGCGCTGGTCCTCGCGGGGCTCCTATCCTACGAGCAGCTCGACATCGAGGCATATCCGAACCCCGTACCACCACTCGTGGAACTCATTACGCAGCCCGCGGGCTGGAGTGCAGAGGAGGTCGAGCGCCAGATCACGATACCGCTCGAGGTCGCACTCGCCGGGATGCCTGGGCTCGAACACATTCGTTCGCAGTCACTCTTCGGTCTTTCCGACGTGAAGTGCTACTTCGGATGGGGAACCGACTACAAGGACGCGCGCCAAGAGGTCATCAACCGCCTCTTGTTCGTGACGCTCCCCAACGGACTTCAGGCACAGATTTCGCCCTGGAATGCGATCGGCGAGGTCTTCCGGTACATCGTCCGCGGCAAGGGCTACACGATCCGAGACCTCAAAACCGCTCAGGACTGGATCCTCGAACGCCAGTTCCGCCGAGTCCCCGGGGTGATCGATGTCACGAGCTTCGGGGGTGAGACCAAGGAGTATCACGTTGATGTTGACCCCTACCGGCTCCGGGGACAAGGCGTAACTCTCGGCCAGATCACGGCGGCTCTCCCAAATGCGAACCAGAACGTCGGTGGCCAGCGGCTCACGCTCGGTGAGCAGTCCTATGACGTGCGCGGCCTCGGCCTGTTCAGATCGATCCACGACATCGAGCAGACAGTCATCCAGACCCTGAAGGGAGTGCCGGTGCGGATCCGCGACGTGGCGAACGTCGTCGAAGGCGCGCGGCCGAGGCTGGGCGTCGTCGGCCACGATGACGAAGCAGACGTCGTAGAAGGCATCGTGCTCATGCGCTACGGCGGCGAGACCGGCCCGACCCTGGAGGGAATCCATCGACGCGTCGACTATATCCGCGAAAACCGACTGCTCCCGCCGGGCATGGAGATCGAGCCCTACTACGACCGCGGCGAGCTCGTACGGCTCACGACGCGCACAGTCATGGAGAACCTCCTTCTCGGCATGATGCTCGTGTCAATCGTGCTCGTCCTCTTCCTCGGCAACACGAGGGGCGCACTGATCGCTGCAGTCAACATCCCGCTCTCTCTCCTAGTTGCCTTCTGCGGCTTGGTGGCAACAGGGACACCGGCGAACCTAATCTCCCTCGGCGCTGTGGACTTCGGAATCATCGTCGACTCGACGGTCATTGTCGTCGAGAACATCTTCCGCCACTTGGGCTCCCATGGTACGGGCTCCATGAAAGAGCGCGTGCTCGCAGCCGTGGGCGAGGTCGGGAGGCCACTGGCCTTCTCGCGGCTCATCATCTTCGTGACATTCCTTCCGCTCTTCACCATGACCGGTGTCTCAGGCGTCATCTTCTCCCCGATGGCCCACACGTATGCTTTCGCCATCGCCGGAGCGGCTGTCCTCTCACTCATGCTGACGCCGGTACTTGTCGCGAGGTTCGTACCCGTCAATGCCCAGGAGACGGAGAATGCGCTCATGCGCCGCCTCCACCAGATTTACAACCCGCTGTTGGGCCTGGCGCTGCGGCACCCAAAGGGTGCCGTCTTCTTCACCATGGGCCCCTTCATCCTGTGTGTGGTCTTCTTCTCGCTGCTGGGTCGGGAGTTTATGCCCAAGCTCGAGGAAGGAAACTTCTGGATCCGCGCGACTCTCCCCACGTCGGTCTCGATGGAGCAGTCCTCGCAGTATGTGCGCCGGATGCGCGAGATCATTCGCAAACATCCCGAGACCGAGACGGTCGTGTCGCAGCTAGGGCGGCCCGATGACGGCACGGACGTATCGGGCTTCTACAACATAGAGCTCTTCGCCCCCCTCAAGCCCTTCAACACTTGGCCGCGGGGCCTCACCAAGGAGAAGCTCACTGAGCAGCTGTCGCAGGAGCTCGGCCATGCGTTTCCGGGCGTTGTGTTCGGATTCTCGCAGATGATCTTGGACAACGTGGAAGAAGCCGTCTCCGGCGTGAAGGGCGAGAACAGTGTGAAGATCGTGGGGCCGGATCTCCATACGAACCAAGATCTCGGAGACTCCGTGGCCGACATCCTCTCAAACGTTCGTGGCATCAAGGACGTCGGACTCTTCTCCTCGCTCGGGCAGCCGAGCGTCACGATCGCCGTGGACCGCCCAGCGGCCGCCCGCTACGGCCTCAACACAGGCGACGTCGAGGCCGTCATTCAGGCGGCGATCGGCGGTCAGGCAGTCACGCAGGTCTTCGAGGGCGAGAAGCGGTTCGACGTCGTGGTCCGTTGGCTCGCGCCCTACCGGCGCACGGTCGATGCCATCCAGCGGATCACTGTTGCGACTCCCGATGGTACGCAGATCCCGTTGGGTCAAGTCGCGAAGGTCGAGCTCGTGGACGGTCCCTCAGTAATTTACCGAGAAGACGGGCAGCGCTACGCACCCGTGAAGTTCTCTGTCCGGGGGCGCGACCTCCCGGGCGCGATCGGGGAGGCTTCGGCGACCATCGCGTCGCAAGTGAAGATCCCTTACGGCACACGCCTCGACTGGGCAGGGGAAATCAATGAGCTCCACGAGGCGGAGGGGCGCCTTCTCGTCATCATCCCGATCACGCTTGGCCTGATCGCATTCCTCGTATACAGCGCGGTCAACGATTGGCTCTTCACGGGCGTCGTGCTCCTCAACATTCCTGTGGCCTGTGCGGGCGGCCTTCTCGCCCTGCTCATAACGGGAATCAACTTCTCGGTCTCGGCGGCGATGGGCTTCGTGGCCATATTTGGCGTCGCGATCCAGAGCGCGATCTTGATGGTGAACTATGCACAGACCCAGTGGATGGAGGGACGGTCCATCGAGGAGGGCGCAAAGATTGCCGCCGAGCAGCGCTTTCGACCGGTCCTGATGACAACCCTCGTCGCCATGTTGGGTCTTTTTCCAGCGGCTATCTCACGTGGGATCGGTGCGCAGACTCAGAAGCCGCTTGCGGTGGTCGTGATTGGGGGCTCGTTCGTCCTGGCAGGTCTCACGCGTGTTCTTCAGCCGCCGCTCATGGTACTCGCCCAGCGGTGGCGCGAGCGCTTGACGCGGCGAGCCGCGACCAACTCTTTGGTCGGACCGGACCAAGCATGAGACTGCGATCACGGCACGAGGTGTTCAAGTTCTACACGCAACATTTTCCACAGGGACGAGTCGTCAATCCGCAGAGGACTTGAGGCGTTGCTCGAGCGCCTCGAGCTCCGCTCGCAGCTCGGGCGGCATACGACTACCGAACTGCTCGTAGTACTCGCGCATGCCCAGCACATCGGCGAGCCAACCCTCGGCGTCGACGTGCAGCAACTCGGCCAGATCCTCCTCGGAGACGTCCAGGCCGGCCAGGTCGAGCTCGCCCTCGGCTGACAGGCGGCCGATCGGGGTTTCGACGGCCTTGGCCGTACCCTCGCAGCGCTCGAAGATCCACTTCAGCACGCGCGGCCACAGGAAGTCGCGTCCGGCGCTCTTGCGGAACCAGTTCACGAGGTAGATGCGGGGTAGCTGTGCCACGGGATACCTCCCGATGCGCACATGCGGGTTCTGCCACTCCGGTGACATCACCGGACACTGGCTGGCCGGCGCGGTGAAACGGGCGTTCGGGTGCGCCGCGCTCACCTTGAGATCGCGCGTCCAGGGCTGCCCCCGCCAGTCGGTGAGCCGCTCTGGCTGGTCAGCATGTGCTCGGCCAGCCAGCCCTCGTCCCGCGCGATCACCGAGGCAATGCGCAGCGCGAAACATTTCTTGCCGAGCAGCGCGTTTCCACCGTAGCCCGAGCCGAAGGACCAGAGCTCGCGCGTCTCCGGAAAGTGCACGATGTACTTGTGGTCGGCGTTGCAGGGCCAGGCCGCGTCCACCTTCCCCGGGCTGAGCGGCATGCCGACGGAATGCAGGCAGGGCACGAAGTCCCCGTCGCCGAGAGCGTCGAGCACGGGTTGCCCCATCCGGATCATGATGCGCATGCTGGCCACCACGTAGGGTGAGTCACTGAGCTGCACCCCGGTGTACGCGATCGGCGATCCGATCGGGCCCATGCTAAAGGGAATCACGTAGAGGGTGCGGCCGCGCATGCAACCGGTGAAGAGTTTGGTGAGCGTCGCCTTCATCTCGGCGGGGTCGCGCCAGTTGTTGGTCGGACCAGCGTCCTGTTCGTCTTTGGAGCAGATGAAAGTGCGGTCCTCGACTCGGGCTACGTCGCCGAAGTCGGACCAGACGAGGTAGCTGTTCGGCCGCTTGCGCGAATCGAGAGGCCGGGCGGCGCCGCTCTGCAGCATCAGGCGGATCATCTTGTCCTACTCGGCTTGGGAGCCGTCGCACCAGCACACCCGATCCGGTTGGCACATCACCTGCACCTGCTTCACCCAGGCTTGGAGCTTCGCGTTCTTCGTCATCTGCGCTCCCTCAAGAGAAGGTGCCACTCCTACCTCAATTCGTTACGGAAAATCGCAAATCCCGCGGAGTACGCCGGCGGACACCCGTGGGAACGGCCCGAGTGCGACGCTCTGCCACGAGGTCCACCCGACGATTCGCGGCCGGGGGACCACAACCTGGGGGGCGGCGCTCGTCTTCGGAACTCTCATGCTGGGACCGTAAGGCGGCGGCTGGCACCGCGATCGCGGCCCTGGGGTGTGCGCGAGAACTCTCTTTGGGTCGGCTGGGGCGAGCTGGAATCACCCATGCGCGACGCCGTCCGTGAGCGGATCCTCGTGCCCAAAGTCGTGCTCTACGCCCCTTCGCGCGCGTAAGGTAAAAGCGGTGTGTCAGGACCCAAGCGCGGAATGGGCCCGTCTCTGCGAAATTGAGTCCGAGCTTGGCAACCCCCGCGCGCTTCGCCGCGACCGGGCCACGGGGTCAGTGGGCGCCCCCCGGCGGGCCCTCTGGCGATGCCTCGCGCTCGTCCACGGCCAGCTCGAAGCTCGCTAAAAACCGCACCCAATCGCCCGGTAGCCCGTGCTCGGCCGCGCCATCAAGCAGGAGCTGCATGTAGCGCGGCGACGGCTTGCGGCCTAAGACGGTACGCGACGAGCGGTACGTGAAGGCCGCCACTACCCCCTCCCCTGCATCGGCGCGGACCGCGACAGGGACACGTCGGTAGACACCCAGGTGCACACCTTCGGTACGATCGAGGAGGTCGCAGTCCTCGGCAGCCAGCAAATGAAGCACCCCGCAGGTGCGTGTTCCCGGCTCCGGTTCGAGGTTGGCGACGCCCCGCGCGCCGGGCCCGACGGGCAGGTTGAAGCGGAGGCAATGGTCATCGAGCCAGCCGACGCAGCTCGCTCGCGGGTGCAGGCCGCGGCGGCCGATAAGGGTCGCGCGGCTCATGTTGCTGCCGTAGCTGAAGTACCAGATCAGATCCCGGGACGGTCTCACGCGTACATCGGCTCAATCTCCTTCGCGTACTTCTCAACGAGGACGGGTCCTACGGAAGGGAAGGTTCAACAGAGATTCCAAGCCCGAGCATACACACGGCCGAAAGATCCGTACAGAAGGGTAACCCACAGACCATCGTCCTGCGGGCTCCGCCGTCGTGGCGGGCCCTTGAACCCACGCGCCTATTGCAACGCACCGAGATAGTCCACCTTGCCCAGCTCGATTCCGTTGTGACGCAACAGCGCGTAGGTAGTTGTCACATGGAAGAAGAAGTTCGGCAGGGAGAAGTGCTTCAGGAAGATCTCGCCTTTGAGCACCATCGAGCCGTCGCGGCGAGGGATGATGATATCCTTGTTTTCGCTGCCGTCGATCTGCGCGGCCGGCACCGACTGTACGAACTCGATAGTCTTGCGCACACGCTCCTTCAGCTCGGCGATGCTTGCCTCGTTATCCTCGAACTTCGGCGCCTCGGCGCCCGCCAGGCGTGCAACGCCGAACTTGGCGGCATCAGCGGCGATCTGGATCTGCGTTGCGAACGGCAGCATGTCGGGCGCCAGCCGCGCAGTGAGCAACACATTGACATCGAACTTCTTCGCCTGTGCATGTAGCTCGGCCTTGTCGAGCCAGGTCAGCAGGTTCCCAAGCATGCGCACGAACACGGGCGCGCTGACGGAGTGCATAGAGATCGACAATGGTGCTCCTTTTTTGGTGCAATAACTCGGCCCCTCAAATGCTACCGTAATTTTGGCCACCTTTCAGATTCCGGACGTCCAAGGTACGAGCGGCCAAGGGACTGATTGATCCCGGGTTCGCGCCCGAG
>DATFYN010000023.1:0-4857 GCA_035315025.1 Myxococcota bacterium | reverse complement strand
GCAGTGCTCAGACCACATGACCGAGAAGATCCCGAGCTCTGGGAAGGTGGGAACGCGGCCTAGAATTTCGAGGATGCAGGCGTACTCTTGCTCGGTAAGACCGTGCTCCCGCGCAAGCTGAAGATCCACCACGATCTCGCTCGACGGGCTCACGCGGCCTCCCCTCAGGCGGTCCACGAGCGACCCGAGGATCGTGCGGCCGTCGGTACCGCCGAGCGCAGGCTCGACGGCGTGTTCGGGGTGCGGCATCAAGCCGAAGACGTTGCCGGCCTCGCTCACCACGCCCGCGATGTTGCCGACCGAGCCGTTTGGGTTCGCGGCGGGCCCGACCACGCCATCGGGCGTCGCGTAGCGCAGGACGATCTGCCGCTTGGCTTCGAGCTCTGCCAAGAGCTCGGGTGACGCGAAGTAGCAGCCTTCGCCGTGCTTGATCGGGAGGCGCAACAGCTCGCCTGCGCGGGCGCGGTGGGTGAAGGCGGTGTCGGTGCGCTCGACCCGCACATGGACGAAGTCGCACACGAAGTGCAGGTCCCGGTTGCGCACGAGCGCTCCGGGTAGAAGTCCCGCTTCGCAGAGAATCTGGAAGCCGTTGCAGGTACCGAGCACGAAGCCGCCGGCCTCCGCGAAGCGCTTCACCGCGGCCATGATGGGTGAGAAGCGCGCCATGGCCCCGCAACGCAGATAGTCACCGTAGGAGAAGCCTCCGGGCAGGAGGACTGCCCGGGTGTCGCGCGGCAGCTGCGCTGCCTTGTGCCAGACGAGAGAAGCCGGGGCTCCAAGCACGGACTTCAGGGCGAACCGCATGTCGCGATCGTCGTTCGAGCCCGGAAACTGGACCACTGCGAACACGGGGAGTGTGCGACCTCCGTCGGCTGGGAACGGCGAGCAGGGCCACCGTCGGTTTTCGTGTCGGGGACGGGGAGATTTTATCGATCACCTCCCCTGGGGTCAACGCATGCGTCGGTGCTTCCCGCCCCGCGAGCACTGCGGTCCGCGGGACGGCTGGGCGCGCGTGTTAGCATGGGTTCGGTTCCGAGATGGAGGGGGAGAAGCATGGGGATCGACGTCTCGTTGCTACGCGAGCAGTGCGCGCAAACACTCGAGCGGACCGACTTAGCGGAGCTCGGAACGCGCCACCAGGGAAAGGTTCGAGACAGCTATGTGCGCGGAGGAAGGCGCACCATCATCGTCTCGGACCGCGTCAGCTGTTTCGACGTCGTCGTGGGCACCCTCCCCTTCAAGGGCCAGGTGCTGAACCAGGTCGCAGCCTTCTGGTTCGAAAAGACGCGCGGCGTTGCCCCGAACCACCTCCTCTCCGTACCCGATCCGAGCGTCTCCATCGTGAAGGAGTGCCGGCTTCTGCCGGTCGAGTTCGTGATGCGAGCCTATTTGACCGGGGTCACCTCGACCTCCATCTGGACGGCCTACGCGCGCGGGGAGCGGATCTACTGCGGCCATCCCCTCCCCGACGGACTGCGCAAGCACGAGCGCCTTCCGAAGCCGCTGCTCACCCCTACGACCAAGGCGGCGCACGGTAGCCACGACGAGCTGGCCTCGCGCGAAGACCTGATCGCCCGGGGTCTGATCTCGCAGGACGAGTTCGACGCCGCGGCAGCCCTCACGATGAGACTCTTCGAAGAAGGCAGCCGCTTTGCCGAATCCCGGGGTCTCATCCTGGTGGACACGAAGTACGAGCTCGGCTTCGACGCGACGGGAGAGCTCACGGTGGTCGATGAGATCCACACCCCCGACTCCTCCCGTTATTGGTACCGTGAGCGCTACACGGCCGCGATGTCGCAGGGCCGCGACCCCGAGGCGCTCGACAAGGAGTATCTGCGGCGCTGGCTGGTCGACGCCGGGTACCGGGGCGAGGGGCCAGTGCCCGAGATCCCGATCGACGTGCGCTGCGAAGCGGCGCGCCGTTACATCGAAGCATTCGAGCAGGTCACCGGTCGTGCCTTCGAACCGAACACCGAGCGGCCGCAGCCGCGAATCCGCCGAAACCTCGGACTCGCGCCCGTGTAGGCTCGGCCGCGGCTAGATCAGGTCGGGTTCCCCCAGTTGGCCAAGGGTGCGCAGCCGAAGCCAGCGGCGAATCAGAAATCCGCCAAGCCCGATCGGGCCCGCCACGAGCGTGAGGAAGAGGTAGGGGCGCGGCTCTACGCCGAGGCGGCCCGATTCGCGCACGATCCAGGCGCCGATGAAGAGATCAAAGGCAAGGTAGTGCGTCCACCCCGCGAGGAAGCCGCGCGGAGTTCCAAGAACGGCCCGCAGACCGTCAAAATCGAACCCGCCTTCGCCTCCCCTCGCGTCGACGGCTCCGGCGAGAAGCGCAGCGTAGAGCAGGGAGAGCCCCACGAAGATGGCGGCGTGGGATGCCGCGCGTCCCGCGATCCGGGAGCGCGGGGCGGCGAGAAAGACCGCCCACCACGGCAGGACGAGAAGATTGAGCAGTTGGAAGACCTGTGCTGCGCTCATCAGATTTGCCCCTCTCGCGGTGCCGCGGGGGGCAGCGGGAAGTGCGCGCGTTCCTGAACCCGGAGTCGGCGGGACCTAGGGCGCGATCTCGACGATTTTGAAGTCCTCGATCACGGGGTTCGAAAGCAGCTTCTCCGAGAGTTCACGCACCAGGTTTGCCGCCGTCTTTTGCTCGGTGCCGGCGGCGAGCTCGAGCTCGAAGAGCTTCCCCTGGCGAACACCGGTCACCTGCGCGTAGCCCAAGGAGCGGCACGCGCGCTCTATCGCCTTGCCCTGCGGATCGAGCACATCGCGCTTGGGTGTGACATACACGAGAGCCTTCATCCCGCGCCTCCCTCTCGCAGCGTGCGCTCGAAGATGGCGTCCACATGGCGGAGCGCCTCGTCGAGCGAGAACACGCGGTTGATTTCCTCTTGGGACAACACCTTTGCGATCGCCTTGTCGGCGAGAACACGCTGCCGAAAATCTCCGCCCGCTTCCCAGGTTTCCATGGCATGGCGCTGCACGAGCCGGTAGGCCTCTTCCCGTGAGAGCCCCTGCGCCGCGAGCGCCACGAGAAGCTGCCCGCTAAAGACGAGGCCGTTTGTCGACTGGAGGTTCGCGCGCATGCGTTCGGTGTGAACCACCAACGTCTCGACGAGGTGCGCGAAGCGCTGCAGCATGAAGTCGAGGGCGAGCGTCGCGTCGGGCAGGACGATGCGCTCTACCGAGGAGTTGCTGATGTCGCGCTCGTGCCAGAGCGCGACATTTTCGAGCGCCGAAACAGCGTAGCCGCGCACCACCCGGGCCAGCCCCGACACGTTCTCAAGGCGCCAGGGGTTGCGTTTGTGGGGCATGGCAGACGAGCCCTTTTGGCCCGCGCCGAACTCTTCCTCCACCTCGCCCACCTCGGTCCGGGCGAGGTGGCGAAGTTCGACTGCGAACTTGTCGAGCGAGGAGGCAAGGACTGCAAGGGTCGCGACGAACGCGGCATGGCGATCGCGCTGCACCACCTGCGTCGCGACCGGCTCGAAGCCGATCCCGAGCCGTCGACAGACCTCCTCCTCCACGCGTGGCTCGAAATGCCCAAAGGTCCCCACCGCACCCGAGATCTTTCCGACGCAGACGTCCTCAAGCGCACGCGCGAGGCGATCCCGGTTGCGTCGCATCTCCTCGTGGAAGACGAGGAGCTTAAGACCAAAGGTGGTGGGTTCGGCGTGGATGCCGTGGGTGCGCCCCACGATGGGCGTCCGCCGGTGTTCGAGGGCGCGCCGGCGCAAGCCAGAAATCACGCGCTCGACGCCGCTTTGCAGCAACCGCCCGGCGTCCCGGAGCTGCAGGGCGAGGGCGGTATCGAGCACGTCACTCGAGGTCATCCCGTAGTGAAGCCAGCGCGCCTCGGGGCCTACGTATTCGGCGACATTTGTCAGAAATGCGATGACGTCGTGCCGCACTTCGCGCTCGATGGCGTCGATTCGTGCGACGTTGAAGGCTGCCTTGGCCTTAATCTTCTCGACGTCCCGGGAAGGAATCAGGCCGGCCTCCGCCAGGACCTCGCACACGGTGATCTCGACCTCGAGCCAGCGGCGATATCTCGCCTCCTCGCTCCAAAGGGCCCGCATCTCTGGCCGTGAGTAGCGATCGATCATCTCCCGCTCTCCGAGCGCTCAGCCTACGCGCACGTAGGTGTAGGCCAGAAGCCCATAGTACATGACGGGAATCCCCAGAAGATTCGAATCGATCCGGTCCAGTACGCCGCCCATCCCTGGCAGCAGACTCCCCGTGTCCTTGACGCGCGCGTCGCGTTTCAAAAGCGATTCCACGAGGTCGCCGATGATGCCGACGATCGACAGAACAAGCCCAAAGAGCAGTGCCGCAAGCCACGAAAAGTCTCGAGACATGCTCGGCCAGGCCAGGTCGAAAAGGCCCTTCGCGATGAGACCCGAGCAGATTCCCACCCCGATCCCGCTCAGTGCGCCCTCCACAGTCTTGGAAGGACTGATCTGGGGCGCCAGCTTGCGACGACCCCAGGCACGACCGCCAAAGTAGGCGCCGACATCACACATCACGACGGTTCCGACCGTGTAGAACATGTAGAACGCGCCCGCATCGGGCGAAATGCCTGCCGCCGCGGCAGCTCCCCACTTCGCCGACACCACGTCGTGAAACTGACGCAGCACGATCGCATGGGAGAGCAGCCATCCCACATAGAAGACGCCGAAAAATGTCCCGGAGATGCTGGCCAGGGCCTCTGTGATCTGGGCTTTTCCGACCTGCGCCACCATCACCGCCAGTAGCGTCGCCGTCATCAGGATCGTGGCGTGATACTCGTTGCCGACGTACGCGACGACCGGGATCGCGACACCCGCGGCAAGGCCAAAGCCGACAAGCGGCTGGGCG
>DATFYN010000022.1:0-15234 GCA_035315025.1 Myxococcota bacterium | reverse complement strand
GCGGCGCTCGAGCGGTTCCTTCATGACGACACCTCGGGCTTGCCGGTCCTCGTCCGCGCAGGCCTCGCGCACGTGCAGTTCGAGACGATCCATCCCTTCCTCGACGGCAATGGTCGCGTAGGGCGTCTCTTGATCACACTTCTGCTCTGTCACTCCGGTATTCTCCGAGAGCCGCTCCTGTATCTGAGCCTCTACTTCAAGCAGAACCGCGCCGCCTACTACGCGCTGCTCGATGCGGTGCGCCGGGACGGGGACTGGGAGGCGTGGCTCGCCTTCTTCCTGGAAGGAGCCCGGCAGACCGCGGAGGGCGCAGTCGCCACCGCACGCCGGCTCGCCGCGCTCTTCGAAGAGGATCATGAAAAGATCACACCGAAAGGTCGCCGCGCCGGCTCAGCGCTCCGCGTCCACCAAGGCCTGAAGGCGCGTCCGGTGATCTCCATGCAGGAAGTGAGTGCGCGGACTGACCTCTCGTTCCCAGGAGCTACATCGGGCATGGATCTCCTCGTCGAACTCGGCGTCGCGCGCGAAGTCACGGGGAAGCGCCGGGACCGCATCTTCGCCTACGACCGCTATCTCGCGATCTTGAATGAGGGAACGGAGGCGCTGTGAGCCGTGAGATTTCCGAGTCGAGGCGACTCGCCTGCTCCACGATGTGCGGACACGCAAACGTGGCACACCTCCCCCCGGCGCCCGCGCCCGGGGAACGATTTAGACCGCCACCTTGTCCCGAGACTTTGCGCCACCGCAGCTTTGCATTTGAGCGCGCGGACCGCGTCTTCGTCGAGCTTCCACAACACACGCGCGATTGGTTCTGACAAGACTAAGGCTATCGTCCGATTCCCAATGACGACGAATTCCTTAGGCCGTGCTTTTGCTTTTGGGACTTGTTCAAAACGTCACGGTCGCGGCGTGCACATCCCCTCCGCTCCCGCGCGCGCGAGCTCGTGGCGCAGCTCCCCGGCGGTGCGCGTCGAACCGTCCGGGCTCCAGCCCGGCGGAAGCAGGAGATAGCGCGCGGCCTCGCGCAGGGACCGGGCGTGGAACGCTTTGCCCAGCATGGCGGCCCACTCATGGAATGCGATCCGCAGGGGATCGAAGGTGTGGATGTTCTTCGTAAGCCCGTAGCGGACCGGCGCTCTTTCGGGCTCGAACGTCCCGAAAAGGCGATCCCACACGATCAGGATGCCGCCGTGGTTTCGATCGAGGTATTCGACGTTCGCGCCGTGGTGTACCCGGTGGTGCGAGGGCGTGTTGAAGATCCACTCGAAGGGACCCATCCGATCGATGAACTCGGTGTGGATCCAGAACTGGTAAATCAGGCTAATCGAACTCATCGTGAGCACCATCCACGGGTGAAAGCCGAGAAGCGGCAAGACGACCCAGAAGGGGAGCACGGTGAAGGGCGTCGTCCACGATTGCCGGAGCGCGGTGCTTAGGTTGAAGTGCTGGCTCGAGTGGTGGTTTTCGTGCGCCGCCCAGAGGATCCGCACCTCGTGCGAGGCGCGGTGCCAACCGTAGTAGACGAGGTCTTCCGCGACGAAGAGGAGGAGCCAGGCCAAAGGGCCCGTTCCGAGCTCGAAGAGTCGGTGGTTGTAGGCGAAGAAGAAGGCACCGAGGGTCGCGCCTTGCATGGCAAGCGTAATCAGCGCGTTGCCGACGCCCATGGCGAGGCTCGCCGCCGTGTCGCGCGCCTCGTACGAGGCTCTCCCGAGGCGCGCGGCGAGCAAGGCCTCCAAGCTGAGGAGCGCGAGGTAGCCCGGCGCAGCGAGAAGAGAGAGATCAGGCATCGCCCCCCCTACACGCGGGCGCGGAGGAGAATCTCACCCTTTGCGAGCTCCGCCTTCGCGATGCGCTTTAGCCGGAGAAGCGCTGTGCGCGCGCTCGCTTCGTCCGGCTCGACGAGCTGTGCGACCGCCATCCCTTGGAGGGCGTCGAGCACAAGGGCAAGCAGTCCATTGAACTCCTCCTCCCTCGGCGGAGCCACGGGGAACGTGGCGCGAGCAAGCTCGGTCACCCTTGCGCGGTGGCGGGCGGCGACCTTGGCGAGCTGCTCGCGGAGCTCGTCGTCCGTACGCCCGGCAACAAAGAGCTCAAGCACCGCGGCCAGGCGCAGGTCCAGAAAGGTGTCCCAAAGGAGATCGATCGCCGCACTGACGCGGTCCGCCCCCGGTGCAAGATTTGCGAACGCCTTTTCATAGTCAGCGGTGAGCCCTGCGTAGAGGTGCTCAACGGCGGCGGCCACGAGGGCAGCGCGGGTTCGAAAATGATGGAGCTGCGCCCCCCGCGAGACGCCGGCCCGCTCGGCGACCGCGGTCGTCGTGGTGCCTGCGTAACCCCGGTCCACGAGACACGCGAGGGCGGCATTCAGCACCCGTACCCGCGTTTCTGCAGTCCTTTCGTCCTGGGTGCGCCGCCGCGGCTCGGATCGGGCCCTTTGCATTTCCGGGAAACCCTAACCGCAAAGAAAAAAACAGTCAAGACTGATTTTTATTTCGGTGCGGCGGGCCCGGCGACTCGGGTTCCCTGGCGTCTCCCTCGGGCAGCACGACGGGCGTTCCGTCGGGCGCACGCAGGACCGTCGCTTCGATGCCAAAGGCCGCTCGAAGGTGGCTGGGGGTCAACACTTCGGCGGGAATCCCGGCGGCGAGAATCTGACCCGCGGAGAGGAGCGCCAGCCGATCGCAAAAGCGCGCCGCAAGACCGAGGTCGTGGGAGACCACGAGCACCCCTCGGCCGGCGCGCGCAAGCCCGCGCACCAGGCGGAGCACCTGCACGCGATGGCGCAGGTCGAGAAAGGCCGTGGGCTCATCGAGCAGAAGGATCGGCGTCGCCTGGACGAGGCCGCGTGCAATGGCGACGAGCTGCTGCTCGCCCCCCGAGAGCTCGAGGATGGAGCGTCGCGCGAGTTCGCGAATCCCAACCTCGTCCATCGCACGATCGGCAAGCGCCTCGTCCTCGCGGGATTCGAAGCCGAGAAGTCCGAGGTGCGGTGCACGCCCCATCCGCACGATCTCCGCCGCCGGGAATGGGAAGGGGACCTCGGAGCGCTGGGGCACGAGAGCGATGCGCCGTGCGAGCTCGGCGCGCGAAAACTCCTCGAGCGGGCGGCCGCAAAGGCGAATCGCGCCGGCATCGGGAGCCAGGACCCGCGTCGCGATGCGCAGGAGCGAAGTCTTGCCCGCACCGTTCGCGCCGAGAAGACCCAGCACCTCCCCGCGAAAAAGCGCGAGGTCCACGCCCTGAAGAACGGACCGGCCCCCGAGCCGGAGCGACACCCCCTCGAAGCCAAGGACGATCTCGCTCAGGGCAGGAGGCCTTTTCCCTGCTGCCGCCGCAGCAGGAAAAGAAAGAGGGGTCCACCCGCCAGCGCAGTGATCGCACCGACCGGGAGCTCACCGCCCGCCAGCATCGTACGCGCAGCTGTGTCGCAAAGGATGAGGAAGAGGGCACCCCCGAGGGCCGAGGCTGGCACAAGGAGGCGATGATCGGGACCCAGGAGGAGCCTGAGGAGATGGGGGATGATGAGACCCACGAAGCCGATCAGCCCCGCGACCGACACCGCGGCCCCCACCATGAGGGAGGTCGCCGCGAGGAGGATCCGCTTCACACGCTCGACGTCGACGCCGAGCTGCGCCGCCGACTCTTCCCCGAGTGCCAGGAGATCGAGCCGGCGTGCCTGCGGCCAGACGATGGCGAGCCCCGCAAGGAGAAAGAGCGCGCAAAGAAGGGTCGCACTTTCTGGCGCAGCCGAGAGACTCCCAATCAGCCAGAGGAAGATGCTGGTGCCCTCGGAGAGCCCCGAGAGTGAGGCCACGAAGACGATGGCCGCCGACGCAATCGCGTTGAAAACGACGCCGGTGAGTAAGAGGCTCGTGGACGAAAGCCGCCCGCGCCCCCCGGCGACTGCGAAGAGGAGAAGCGCCGTCACGATCGATCCCAGGAAGGCCGCGGGTGGAACGGCGGCGTAGCCGAGCCCGAGCCCACTACCGAAGCCGAGGACTACGATGCCCCCGAGTGCGGCACCGCCGGAGACTCCAAGCACGAAAGGGTCGGCGAGGGGATTGCGGAGCAATGCCTGGAAAAGGACGCCCGAGACGGAAAGCGAGGCGCCGACGATTCCGCCAAGGAGGAGCCGCGGGAGTCGAATCCGCAGCACGATGTCCGCGGCCGGAAGCTCTGCACCCGATGAAGCCCGGCCTCCCAGGAGAATGCGGAGGACCTTGCGCGGGGGGAGCCAGGCCGGGCCGGCCATCAGCGCGAGAGTGCTGGAGAAGAAGAGGAGGAGGAGGAGGAGAAGAAGAACGACTACCAGCCGACGGGGTGAGAGGGGTGACGCGCCGGCGCTCACGGTGCGGACCGGGCGGCCCGCTCGGTCTCGGGCGGAGCGAGGGCCTCTCCCAGCACGCGGAGCGCCCGGTCGAGCTCCGGGCCCGGGAGCGTCACCACTCCCGGGGCAAGCGGTACGACGCGCCCTTGTTCGACCGCAGGTATCGACGGCCAGCGCGACCAGAACTCCCGTGGCGTCCCGGGCTCCGAAGAGGCATCCAGAATGACTTCCGGGCGAGCGGCCACCAACCATTCGAGGGAGGCGCGTGGATAAGGCTCGGAAAACTCCGCGCCGATGTTGCGCGCCCCGGCCGACCGCATCATGTCGTCGATGAAGCTTCCGGAGCCCACCACAAAGAGCGGCTCGCGTTGAAGCACCAGGACCGCTCGGGGTCGTGGGCGCCCCCGCGCTGCTCGTTCAACCTCGGCGCGTGCCGCTTGGATCGCGGCCACTCGGGCATGGGCGGCGGCTGCGTGACCCGTGCGCGCACCGAGGGTCTCAATCGACTCGAGCACCTCCTCGAAGCTAAGGGGTGAAATGGCGAGGACAGACACGCCGAGGCTCTCGAGGCGCGCGCGAAAATCACGCTGCGCAGCGCTTGGCACGAGGACCACGAGGTCGGGTCGTAGCGCCACCACCGCCTCGAGGCTCGGATCGTAAAGCCCGCCCACGGTGGGAAGCGCTCCGAGGGCGGGCTCTTGCCGGGCGGAGAAGTCGTCGACCCCCACCAGAAGATCGCCCGCGCCGAGCGCTACCAGGATGGCGGTGAGCGAAGGATTCAAGGACACGATCCGAGAAGCGCCCGGCGCGGCGTCGGATTTCGCCGAGGGGGCGGCGGCGAAGGAGACCTGGCCCAGCGCGAGGAGTCCTATGAGGACTCCTCCGCGTCGGAGTTGCCGCCAAGCCCGGCTCGGCGTAATCCCCATGGCACCACCCCCCGCCCCTAGACCCAACGAGTGGGCGGCGGGGAGAGGCCCCCAGCGCCCGCGGGTGAGAACCCGGAGCTTAGCTGGTGTCGCTGCGAGAAGGTCTCGCGCCGAGAGCGCAGGAGGGAAACCGCTTTGCCGGATCGGCATCGAACTCCCCGCGGCGACCCGAAAGGAGCTTCAGGGTGAAGTCCATCGTTCGAATCTGGATCGCGCTTCTCGCCTTCGCGGCGCTGCAGAGCGCGGCATGGGCGGGCGATCCCCCGAAGACGGAAACCGCCATCTTTGCGGGGGGCTGTTTCTGGTGCATGCAGCCGCCTTTCGAGAAGCTAAAGGGTGTGGTCTCGACGACTGTCGGCTACACGGGAGGACACACCAAAAACCCGACCTACGAAGAGGTCTCGGCTGGCGGCACAGGACACGCGGAGTCGGTCATGATCGTCTTTAACCCGCAGCAAATCCATTACGAGGATCTCCTCGCCGTTTTCTGGCACAACATCGACCCCCTGACACCGGAGGCCCAGTTCTGCGATCACGGTCACCAGTACCGAAGCGCGATCTTCACCCAGGGCGATGAGCAGCATCGCCTCGCCGAGGCGTCGAAGCAAAAGCTCGAGGAATCGAAGCGGTTCCCGTCGCCCATCGTGACCGAAATTGTGCCGGCGACCGAGTTCTATCCTGCCGAGGAGTATCATCAGAAGTATCACGAGAAAAATCCGGCGCGATACGAGTTCTACCGCTGGAACTGCGGGCGAGATAAGCGCCTCGACGAGCTTTGGGGGAAGAATCGATGAATCCTGCGTACCGCTGGACTCTCGTCCTTTTTTTCGTCCTCTTCGCCGGCCCTGCCGCCGCACAGACTCCGGCAACGGGATGGGACGCGGCGACCTTTCACAAGCCGAGCGATCCAGAGCTGCGGCGATCCTTGACTCCGCTTCAGTACCAAGTCACCCAGCAAGAAGCCACGGAGCCCCCGTTTCACAATCCGTACTGGGACAACCACGTGCCAGGCATCTACGTGGACGTGGTCTCGGGGGAGCCTCTCTTCTCCTCCCTCGATAAGTACGACTCGGGGACGGGCTGGCCGAGCTTTACCCGACCCCTTGAGCCCAAGAATCTCGTCGAAAAAAAAGATCGGCGTCTCTTCTCTGTGCGGACAGAGGTTCGCTCCGCGCACGCGGACTCTCACCTCGGCCACGTCTTCGACGATGGACCAGCTCCCACGGGCCTGCGCTACTGCATGAACTCGGCCGCGTTGCGCTTTATCCCCGCGGAGCGGCTCGGCAAAGAGGGCTATGAGATGTACGTCCCGCTCTTCCAGCCAAAAGGCAAGAACCCGTAACGAAGCCCTGCGAACTGCTCTTTCGAGGCAGCGCGCGCTGCGACGGCGCAGCGCTCCGCGCCAGCAGACGCGAACCCGTGGGCTCTCCTCTCGCGATAAGCCGCACCTCCTTTAAAACGGAAACCGAACGGAGAGGATCGAGCTATTGTGGTAGACGGGACGTTCGGTGACGGCGATCTGAAATCCCGCACCGACGGTGGCACCGAGGCGCTCCCAGATCGGAATCCGACCGATCACAAGCCCAGTGGTAATGAAGACTTGATGGATCCCCTGGCGCTCGCCGTTGGGCCAATAGGTATAGTTGACCTCCACTTCGGGCCAGAAGACCTTCGCGAGCCGATACTGAAAGGCGACATTCGCCAAGAGGGGTGTGCCGAGGCTGCCGACCGCGTTGTCAGGCACCGACGCGCCGAGGGTGGCCTGCACATCGAAGTCGCCCCATCCTTTTCCGAAGGCGATGGTGGGCGCGAAAGTGGCGTGGTCCTGTGTATTGTGTTGGCTTCCGGTCGGGAGCGTGAACCCTGCGAAGAGCGTGAGGATGTAGTTTCCTCTCTCCTCGTTGGCTGCGAGCACGCGGTATTTCAACAGCAGGTTCTCGTCTGCAAAGCCGTTCGTGTCGTCCGGATAATTGCGCGACTGCCAGGCGGGGATCCCGAAGATGATCTCGGTCTTTTCCGTCGGAATCAGCTCTAACCCCTTGCCGCCTCCGAAGCTGTCGAGCGTCTGTCCATTCGGACGGGACTGCCAAATCTGGTCGTACCGAAACTCTTGCTCAAGACGAGGCGTGACCGTCACGAGCGGCGTCACCCAGTGGGGCTGCTCCGCTTGGGTCTTTGACACACGTGTGAACCAGTCCCCGAAATAGTCGAAGACCGCCGAAGCGGGAGACGAGACGTCGGCGGCAGGGCTTGGCTCCTGCGCAGCGCACGGTTCCGCGGGCGCGATGAGGGCAAGAACGGCCAGAAGCCCTGCTCCGATTGCGCCGCCGGACCGGAGCGCGAACCGCAACCTGGCGTCGCTAGCGATCGCGCGCGGCCGCGAACTCGGCCGCCCCGAGTAGGGCCTCTTTCGCCGCGCACGCTGGGAAGGGCGCGATCGCCGCTTCGGCGCGCGCCACGTGTTCCTGGGCCCGCCGAGCGGTATCGGGAACGCCGCGGTACTGCGACACCAGGCGGAGCACGGGCTCGAGCTCCACGGGCTCGACCGGCAGAGCCTCTCCACCGTCGTCGGCCGAGCTCCGGGCGGCCGTTTGCGCCGCCGATTTCAGCGCCTTCTCGATCTCCTCGCGCTCTGCGGCCGTGCAACGCTTTAGCACGAGAAGGAGCGGCAGCGTGACCTTGCCCTCTCGCACGTCGGTGTAGGGGCGCTTTCCAAGTTCCGCCTCTCGCGCCACATAGTCGAGCGCATCGTCACGCAGCTGGAAGGCGAGGCCGAGCTCGCGGCCGAACTCCGCGAGGCGGCGGCGTTCTGCACGGGTCACGCCCCCAAGGATCGCGCCCGCCTCGCAGGCCGCCGACAATAGCGAGGCGCTCTTTCGCTCAATCACGCCGTAGTAATGGGACTCGGTCACCGAGGGATCGAAGCTGCGTTGGAGCTGGAGGAGCTCGCCCTCCGCCATCCGGCGGATCGTGTTCGAGAAGACGAAGAGCACCTCGAGGTCGCCGTCTTCGACGATCATTGACGAGGCGCGGGCGTAGCAGAAGTCGCCGACCAAGACCGCTCTTCGGTTACCCCAGACGGCATTCGCGGAAGGCCGGCCGCGCCGCAGCTGGGAGAGGTCCACCACATCGTCGTGCAGGAGTGTCGCGCTATGCAGGAGCTCCACCGCAGCCGCCACCTGCACGCGACGTGGTCCCGTGTAGCCGCAGAGCTCCGCGCACAGAAGGAGCAGCGCGGGCCGCACCCGCTTTCCTCCAGAGGAGAGGACGTGCTCGCCGATGGCCGCCACAAGCTCGCCTTCAGAGGCGAGCTGCTCGCGCATGGCACGCTCGACCTGCTCGAGGGGATCTGCAATGCGGTCGAGAGCGAATCGGGAGGAACCGGGGGGAGAGGAGAAGAGGCCGGCGTCCGGAGACGCTGCGCCGGGAGAGTTCGGCATCTGCGCGAAACTAGCCGCGGGCTCTCCCCGTGTCAAAAGAAATTGCCGAAAAGCGCCGGTAAATCCGTGTGTTAACCCCCATTCGCGCGGTCGCAAGGGCGACCCGAACGGCGCAGCCACTCGACCGCCTCGGCGAGGTCGCGGACGGCAATCGCCTCGGCGCCGCTGCCTTTTGCAGCCGTTTCTCGCAACTCGGGCAAGAGCACACGCCGGAAGCCAAGACGCGCCGCTTCTCGGATCCGCAGATCGATCCGTGAAACCCGCCGAACCTCGCCGCCAAGGCCGACCTCTCCGCACGCCGCGACGTCCGGCGGAAGGGCGAGATCGAGGCGGCTCGAGGCGAGTGCCAGGGCTACGCCCAGGTCGGCCGCGGGCTCGACCACACGTACGCCGCCCGTCACGTTCACATACACGTCGCGGGAGCAGAGGTCGACACTGGTTCGGCGGTCGAGCACTGCGAGGAGAAGCGCCACGCGTCCGTCGTCGATACCAAGGCACGTGCGGCGCGCCGTGCCATATCCCGCCGGCGCCACCAGGGCCTGCACTTCGACGAGCATGGGCCGTGAGCCCTCGAGCACGGGCACGATGCTGGATCCGGGCGCGCCCGGTCGGCGTTCGGCCAAGAAAAGCTCACTCGGGTTCGGGACGGCCTCGAGTCCGCCCTCGCCCATGGTGAAGACGCCGATCTCGGAGGTCGCGCCAAATCGGTTCTTGGTGGCGCGAAGAATGCGAAAGGGATGGGCACGATCGCCCTCGAAACTTAGGACGACGTCCACCAGGTGCTCGAGGACACGCGGCCCGGCAAGGCTGCCTTCCTTGGTCACGTGGCCGATCAGCAGAAGAGCCGTGCCTTCGCTCTTCGCGCTCGCGGCGAGGAGGGCCGCGCACTCTCGGACCTGGCCTACGGAGCCCGCCGCGGAATCGATGCGGTCGGTACGCAGGGTCTGAATCGAATCCACGAGAACGAGCCTCGGGCGGAGCTTGCGCCAAAGCTCCGCCAGGGCTTCAAGATGCGTCTCGGGCAAAAGGAGGACGTCGCCGGCATTGGCAGCGAGGCGCGCGGCGCGCAGGTGCACCTGCTCGGGGCTCTCCTCCCCCGTCACATAGAGGACGGGCAGACCCTTCCCAGGGGCACCGCAGAGCTGCGCGGCCAGCTGGAGCGCGAGGGTCGACTTGCCAATGCCGGGCTCCCCGCCGAGGAGGACAACGCTCCCGGGCACAAGACCCCCGCCGAGTACGCGATCGAGTTCGCTAATTCCGGTGGGGAGGCGCGGGGCCTCCCCAGGATCCACGTCCCGCAGAGCGACGGGCGCGGGCTTGTCGCTGACCACGGCGCCGCCGAGGAAGTCGCGCCCTGATGAGCGCTCCGGGCCGATCGGCTCTTCCACCAAGGTCGACCACGCACCGCAGCCCGGACATCGCCCGAGCCAGCGCGGCTGCTGAGCGCCGCATTCCGTACATGCGAAGACAGAGCGGGAGCGGGCCACGCAGGGATCTTACTCGTCTTTTCCTGTCAACCTGACTGCGAGGTTGAGGTTGACAGCCCGGCGGAGCCCCCCGTAGCCTCGGCATACCCAAAGGAGGCTTCATGTTCGATCGCTATGCCGATCTCGCCGAGCGCTCGCTCCGCAACGAACCCCCGACGCACACCGATGCGCGCTGGATCTTGGACGGCGAGGACGTCGAGCTGCTCCCGCTCCTCCACGCCGCGTTTGTGCCCCGGCGCCGTCACTTCGGCCGGAAGGTCATGGTCCACATCCTGAACAATGTGCAGAACGGACTTTGCCCTGAGGACTGCGGCTATTGCGCACAGAACAAGGACTCGAAGGCAGCGATTCGCAAATACGCCATGAAGAGCGACGAGGAGATCTTCGCGGAGGCGGAGCGGGCCGCACGCGCCGGAGCGACGCGCTACTGCATGGTGTTCTCGGGTCGCGGACCGACGCTCGAACGAACGCGCAAGCTCGCCGAGCTTGTGCGCGGCGTAAAGGAACGCTTCCCCATCGAAGTGTGCCTCTCCGTCGGGCTCTTGGACGAGGAAAAGGCGCGCATCCTCGCCGAGGCGGGTCTCGACCGTCTGAACCACAACCTCAACACGAGCGCGTCGCACTACAGCGAGATCTGTTCGACCCACAGCTACACCGAGCGCGTGGAGACACTGGTCGCGGCGAAGAAATGCGGGATCGAAACGTGCAGCGGGCTCATCCTTGGGATGGGAGAAGAGACGGCGGATGTCGTGGAAGTGGCATTCACCCTGCGCGAGCTCGAGGTGCCGTCGATTCCCGTGAACTTCCTGATCCCGATCGAGGGCAACCAAGTGACGAGCGACGGCTCGCTTTCGCCCGAGCGCTGCCTGCGCGCGCTGGCCCTCATGCGTCTCGTGAACCCGAGCGCCGAGATCCGCGCCGCGGGAGGGCGCGAGGGGCACCTCCGCGCGCTCGGCCCGCTGTGCCTTTGGCCTGCCAACTCTCTCTTCGTGGACGGCTATCTGACCACGCGCGGCGACGCTGTCGTAGAGACGTATCGCATGATCCGAGACGCTGGCTTCGAGATCGACGGGAACCCCGCCTATGACCGCGAGGCCTTTGAGGGCGGAGCGAGCGGCGGCTTTCGCCTACCTGGGGCGGATACCTCCGTATTTCGGCCCGAGGTGGCGCGAGAGGTGCGCGGTGTGGGACGCAGCTAGCGCCCGGGAAGGTGGCGGCGGCAGAAGAAAGCCCCTCGACGGCGAGCCGCACCACCCCGCGCGCCAGGGCCTGGAAGAGGTGGCCGCAGGGATCCTGGGCGCGATCCACGAGCGCGGGACCTACCGGCGCATGCGTACCCTTCGAGGTGCACAGGCCCCGCGCATGGAGGTCGAGGGAAAAGAGGTGCTGCTTTTCGCGGGCAGCAACTACCTCGACCTGGCCCACCACCCCTCGGTCGTCGATGCCGCCGCTCAGGCCGCCCGCGACCTCGGCTGCGCCGCGGCGGGCTCGCGCCTCATCAACGGGAACCTCGGCGTGCACGAGGCCTTGGAGCGTGAGCTCGCGGAGTTTCTCGGCACCGAGTCCGCGCTCACCTTCAGTACCGGCTACATGGCGAACCTCGGTGTCATTCCGACCCTCGTGGGACCCGGCGACGCCGTCGTGTCCGACGCGCTCAACCACGCCTCGATCGTGGATGGCTGTCGTCTCTCGCGCGCCGCGCTGCGCGTCTTCCCCCACGCGGACCTAGACGGGCTCGCCGCCGTGCTGGCCGACGTGGCTGGCCGCGCGCGGCGCATTCTCGTGGTGGTCGACGGCGTCTACAGCATGGACGGGGACCTTGCACCCCTCGCCGAGATCGTCCGCTCTGCCAAAGGCTATGGAGCGATGGTGATGCTCGACGACGCACACGGTTTTGGAACGCTCGGTGCCAGGGGCCGCGGCACGGCCGAGGAGCTCCGGGTCGAGCACGGCGTCGACGTTTTCGTCGGGACGCTCGGCAAGGCTCTCGGCTCCTTTGGAGCCTTCGTGGCTGGACCGAACGTACTGCGGGAGCTTCTCGTGAATGCGGCGCGCAGCTTCATCTTCACCTGCGCGCTGCCGCCGCCCCAAGTCGCGGCAGCTCGGGCCGCGCTCCAACTCGTACAAGCCGAGCCATGGCGGCGCGAGCGGCTCGCGTCGAACGCTGCGCGGCTGCGTGCAAAGCTTGCCGAGTGCGGCGTCTCGACCGCCCCGAGCAAGACCCACATCGTTCCCGTCGTGGTCGGCGAAAGTCAAGCGGCGATGGAAGTGTGCGAGGGGCTCCTCGCCCGAGGCTTCTATGCACAGGGAATCCGCCACCCCTCGGTCGCGGAAGGCACCGCGCGGCTGCGGATCACGCCCATGGCGACGCACAGCTCCGCAGAAATCGACGCCTTGGCCTCCGCCGTCGCGGAGGAACTCGCGCGGCTCCCGGGCCACGCGTAGGACGCACGTGCCCGGCTTCTTTGTCACCGGAACAGACACGGGTGTCGGTAAGACCGTCGTCGCGTGCGCCCTAGCCCGCGGGCTGCGCAGACGCGGCCTCGATGTCGGCGTGATGAAGCCAGTGGAAACGGGGGTTGGAACCGACGGCCCGCTCGACGCCAAGGCCCTTCAAGCCGCTGCGGGATGTCGGGATGCGCTCGGCGAGATCTGCCCCGTGGCGCTCCCCCTCGCGGCCGCACCCGCCGTCGCCGCCGTAGAGGCTGGCCTTCGCATCGAGCCTTCGTGGCTTTGCGACAAGTTCAAAGCGCTTGCGGCGCGACACACGTGGATGATCGTCGAGGGAGCTGGCGGCCTCCTCGTTCCTCTTTCGACTGCAGCGGACATGGCAGACCTCGCCGCGGAGCTCGGGCTTCCCCTCGTCGTCGTCACTCGGGGGCGTCTTGGCACCATCAATCACACGCGGCTCACCCTCGAAGCGGCGATGGCCCGCGGCCTTCCGGTGGCGGGCGTCGTGGTCTGCCATGCGGACGGGACGCTTTGCGCCGCGGATGCGGCGAATCTCGCCGCGCTGCGTGCGTGGCTTGGGGACCGCCTTGCGGGAGAAATTCCACCGATCGCTCCTGGAACGAGCGCGCCCTTCGACGCGATCGATCTTGACGGCCTGATGCGAGGAGCGCGCTAGAAGCGTTTTTCGGCGTTCACGGAGAAACCGAAGTCGCTCAGGTTCATTGGTTCAGTGGCTCGAGCGGAATCGACATTTCGCTAGCCACCCTGGTCATGCGTTCGTCGTAGGTGGCCAAAGTGACGCGAAGATTCTGCGCGCGCAGGTACTCCAGAGAGGCCAGGTGAAGCGCATCGAGGGTTCGTACAGCTGCCGGGAAGGGGTCCAGGGCACGCCGGAGAGCTACCGGAGAGAGTTCTACCATCGAGACGCGGGCGAGGAGCTGACGGGCCGCTTCACCATGAGACTCAGAGAGGTTCCCGGCGTGGATCCGATTCCAAACCTCGTACTCGGCGAGCCTGCTCGCGATTAGCTGCTGATCCCAATGGGCCTGGGCGGTCGGCGATCTGCTGCGAGGAGCTGAGCCAAGAGAACAGAGGTATCGATGTAGATCACCGGTCGGTGCGATCCCGGTCAAGCTCTCCGAGGATCTTGTCGAAGGGCGCCACACCTTGCACCTCGGGCGGGGCACCAGGCGGCAACGGAGCGGGCGTCACAAGCCCGCGGCGCACGGCATCGGCAAGGAGCACGTCGGGTAGCCGGTCCGCGCGCGTCCGCTCCGGCGGGACAAGCTCCGCGACCACTCGTTCGCGGTCGGTAATCAGGATCGTTTCGCCAGTGCTGGCCAGTCGGACGTACTCGCTGAGTTTGTCCTTGAGGACCCTGATTCCCACGGTGCGCATGCAACGCAAGGTAGCGTTGAGTAGCTACTTTGCCAAGAAGCCGTTTAAAAATCGTATAGTTACCTCCATCCCCATCCTTTCCCCAGGGCCCTCAGCACCCACGCTTCCTTGAGCTCATTGGCGGCCCTCGCCGAGAAGCTTGTAGATCGGGTCGTTCTACAAGCGGTGTGCGCCGGAGCCGCCAGCGTACGAGGACGCGTCTTGCCACGCAGCAAAGTCGATCGTCCGTCCAAGCGATCGGCACGTTCGGGTCGAGGACATGCCCCTGGGACCCTTTAGGTGCGCCCTCACGCGAACTCCGGTCTCCAACTTTCTGCCGGCCGGCAAAGGAACGGACCCAAACGGACACCAGGAACTGATCAGCGTGCAACGAGGACCGGGAATGGCCCCCGCTGCCGGTCCAAGCCTGCGCAGCGGGCGAGGCCATCGTGGGCACGCGAGCACCGACTCTCGCTCGGCCGTGAAATCACCTAGCCGATCCATCGCTATTCACAGGTACCCCAGGGAATCTCACGACACTTCCCATGACCAGTCACAGAATTCGGCGTTTCACCGTTTCAGCGTCGCGCACACGCCCTTCAAGACACACTCCCGCCAAGTTGGTACGGCGCTTGCTCACGCGAGCCCTCGCCGTAGCTCGGCGAGGAAGGAATGCGTATGCACCAAGAGCGAACGGGACGGGTGCGCCTGCGGTACGTCGCAATGGCGGGCGCGCTTCTCGCCGGTCTCAGCGCTGCTACCGGGTCTGCAGCTGCGGATCCGGACGTCACACAGCGCATTGACGCGCTCGAGCAGGAGCTCGCGGAGCTCAAGCGCGAGCTCGCGGCCAAAAACCAGGCCGACGAGGCCAAGGCCAAGGTCGAAGAAGAGAAGGCCGAGGCCGAGGAGGAGAAGGCCAAACACGCGCCGGTCGTCGGCGCGGGAAGCGAGGGCTTCTACCTCAAGTCCGCAGACGGAGAGAACCAGCTCCACGTCCGAGGCTACACGCAGTTTGACTTCCGTGCGGTGGCCGGGAAGGAGAGCGACACAAACCCCAGCACTTTCGCCTTCCGGCGTATCCGTCCCATCTTCGAGGGCACGCTTCTCAAGTTCATCGACTTCAAGATCATGCCCGATTTTGCTGGCGGAAGCGCCACGCTGTTCGATGCGTACACAAATATCCACTACGTCGATCAGGCGATGCTTCAGCTCGGGAAGTTCAAGCC
>DATFYN010000021.1:0-4068 GCA_035315025.1 Myxococcota bacterium | reverse complement strand
CGTCCAGACTTTCTCAGGCCCGAGCGCTACCGGAACGAAGCCCTCGCCATGCTTCGGGACGAGAGCGGTCTTGGCGACCTCTCGATTTCACGGCCCAAGACCCGCCTCGACTGGGGCATCGAGCTCCCGTTTGATCGCGATCACGTCTGCTACGTCTGGTTCGATGCGCTGATCTCGTACCTCACCGGAGCTGGCTATCCGGACGACCCCAAGTTCCCGGCACGCTGGGCAAGCGCAGAGCACCTGATCGGAAAGGACATCCTGAAACCTCATGCCATCTTCTGGCCGATCATGCTCAAGGCGATCGGCCTCGAGCCGCCGCGGCAGATCCATGTGCACGGCTTCTGGAACGTCGATGACCGCAAGGTTTCGAAGAGCCTCGGCAACATGATCTCTCCGCTCGCGATGCAAGCGAAGTACGGCTTCGAATCGTTCCGCCACTACCTGCTGCGCGAGATGAGCTTCGGCCTTGATGCAAACTTCAGCGAGGCGGCCCTGGTCGAGCGGGCGAATGCAGACCTTGCCAACAATCTCGGGAACCTCGTGAGCCGAACGCTGAATCTCGTGGACCGATTCTGCGGCGGGACGATTCCCGCGGCCCAGCCTCTCCCGCCGGGGGCGCTGGCTGTGGCGGAGCGCGAGCTGCGCGAGGCGGCGGGCAGAGCGGCCGATGCCGTGGACGCTCACGTCCGCGCCGTGGAGCCCCACCGCGCGCTCGAGACGATCTTTGCGCTGGTCTCGCAGGTCAACCGCTTCGTCGACCTTTCGGAACCGTGGAAGGCGGCCAAGGACCCCGCCCGGGCGAGCTCCGTAGGCCCGGTGCTCGCCGCCTCGTGCGAGGCGCTGCGCGTGATCGGGCTGCTGCTTGCGGCCTTCCTGCCGGAGGCCGCGCAAAAGATCGTCGAGCGGCTCGGGATCCCCGACGCGATTCGCGCGGCGCAGCTCCCGAAGGAGGCACGCAGCTGGGGCGCGCTTCCGGTCGGGGCCGCGGTCCACAAGGGCGACGCGCTCTTCCCTCGCCTGGAGCCGCTCGCCGAGACGGGCGGAGCGTCGGCGTGACCGAGTCGATCGGAGGGCAAGCCCGCGACGAGGAGGCGGAGCCCGAGATCCGCGCGCGCCGTGCGGGCTGGATCGATTCCCACGCCCATGTGACGGCACGCGAGTTCGACGCGGACCGCGCGGCGATGCTCGAGCGCGCGTGGGCGGCGGGGGTCGAGGCCATCGTCGCGATTGGCGCCGGGTACGGCGTGGAACACAACGCCGAGGCGCCGGCCCTCGCCGCTACGCAGCCCCGCGTGGTCGCGACCGTCGGCGTTCATCCCCACGACGCTGCGGACTGGGGTGAGCAAGCGTGTGCGCGAGTCCGCGCGTGGCTTCGGCTCCCCCGCGTCGTAGCGGTGGGGGAATGCGGACTCGATTATCACTACATGCGGGCACCGCGCGAGGTGCAGCGCCGTGCCTTCGCTGAGCAGGTCTCCTTGGCACGCGAGAAGGGTCTGCCGGTCTCGATCCATGTGCGGGGCGACGACCCGCTCGCCTACCACGACCTGTTGGAGATTTGGCAGAGCGAGGGGCAAGGTGACGTGGAGGGCGTGTTGCACTGCTACACGGGAACGCTCGAGTTTGCCCGCCGCGCGATTGCCGAGCAGCTGCTGGTTTCGTTCTCTGGGATTCTCACTTTTAAGCGTGACCGCGGTCTGCGCGAGGTCGCGGCGAAGCTCCCGCTCTCCGCCCTGCTCGTGGAGACGGACTCGCCCCTGCTTGCACCCGAGGGCTTTCGCGGCCGGCGCAATGAGCCCTGCCACGTCGGGCGGGTGGGCGAGGTGCTGGCCGCAGTCAAGTGCGTAGCCGTGGGCGAGGTTGCCACTGCCACGGCGGCCAATGCGCGGCGGCTGTTTCGCTTGCCCGAAGGGGCAGCGCCTTGAACCCCTCCCACGAGACGGCGCTGATCCTCGAACTCGCGCTCCGGCTCGCACGTTCCGCGGGCACGCTCCAGCGGAGCCGCTACGAGACCGCCCTCACCATCGGTACAAAGAGCGCTCCCGTCGATCTCGTGACCGAGGTGGATCGCGCATGCGAGCGCCTGATCGTGGATGAACTCGCCGTGGCCCGGCCTGAGGATGCCGTCGTGGCCGAAGAGGGAAGCGGTACCGACCGCTCGGACGCCACCTGGCGCTGGATTATTGACCCGCTCGACGGCACCGTAAACTATGCGCACGGCTACCCACGATTCTGTGTCTCCATCGGCGTCGAATGGCGCGGGGTGCGCAGCGTGGGCGTGGTCCACGACCCGCTTCTCCACGAGACATTTCATGCCACCCATGGCGGAGGCGCTTTCCTAAACGGCAAGCCGATCCGTGTCTCGAAGGAAGCCGAGCTCGGCCGAGGGCTCTTTGCCACTGGCTTCGCGTACGACGTGCACCGCAGCCACGACGACAACCTCGCGAACTGGGCAGCCTTCGTGAAGTCCGCGCGTGCGGTGCGCAGAGACGGCAGCGCCGCTCTCGATCTATGCTACGTCGCGTGCGGGCGATTCGAGGGCTACTGGGAGCAAAAGCTGAACGCCTGGGACGTGGCGGCGGGCCAGCTTCTGGTGGAGGAGGCCGGCGGGCGCTGCACCGATTTTCGCGGGGGACCCGTTCCCCCGAGCGGCGACCCGATCGTTGCGAGCAACGGCCGCGTGCATGAACAGATGCTCGCGCTTCTTCGCTCGGCGCGTCGCTAGGGCGATTTCGGCGCGGCCTCCTGCTGCGTCGTCGGCGGGAAGACGTCCTCGTTCCCGCCCCCCTGCCCTTCGCCCGCCCCTGGCGGCAGCTCGCCGGGTGCGGCCGGCCCGCCTCCGGCCGCCGAGGTGCCCTTCGGGGTCTCTTTCGACACGAACTTCTCTCGCCACGCCGCAAAGCTCTCAGGGAGATGATCGGCGAGCTCGGGTCCGAGGCGATAGAGCATTTCGCTCTTCGAGGACTTCGCGGCCGCACCCCGCGCATCGCTCGTCCCGATCTCGACGTCCGCCAATAGCGGCGCTTCGCCGGAGGCGGGCTTCGCGCCGAGCACACGCATCGTGACCTGGGGCGGCGCGAGGCCGTGCTCCTTCAGTTCGGCCTCCGTCGGGTGGTCGCTCACAATCCCCGCCGCCCGCAGGTGCGAAAGTTCAGCCGCGAGGCGAACGGCCTTTCCCGGCACAAGAGGCTCCCCATTCGACGTCCAGCCCGCGTCGCCGCGATCGAGCGCAACGACCACAGGGGGCTTGCCCGCTTCTTGCATGAATGCGAGCTCGATGCGATTCGCGTCCGAGGGCGAGAAGCGAGCCACCTCCTTGAATCGGTAGGCGGTGACATCTCGGGGAAACTCCGCGATTCGCTCCGTCGCGATCTCGAAGACATTGCCGTCGCCGGTCCGCAAGGCGCGCCGCTTCGGGTTGCTCGGAAGCGGCCCGCCGAGCTTCAGCGTGAAGCTCGCGGGCGGCTGGCCTTTGGCGGCGGCCTGGCCCGACAGTGCGAGCGTCACTTCAGGCTTCGCTAAGGCCATGGCATCGTCCGATGGCGGAGAGTCGATGAATCCATCGGCGCGCAGATAGCTCGCGTCGGAAAGGAGCTTGTCCACCGTGTCGTCGTCGGCGGGTCCCTGGACCGGAGAAGTGACGCGCCAGGCCCCGTCCTTTTTCTCCAGCACCACGCCGCCGCCGTTCCAGCCGACTTCGATCCGGTCGATACTGTTCCGGTCGAAGCGCAGCACGCGGTGTTCGCGCAGGTCGTCGAGGCTCTTCTGGAAGGTGGTCGCCCGGTACGTCGGAACTGTATACACACTCTTGACGTCAGCGGTCGAGGCGTAGGTGCTCGAGCCCACGGGTGCGGTCTTTCCGATGCGCAGCTCGTGCTCCACGCCCTTCGCGCGGAAGTTCACGAGCCTTGCAGAGTCGCCGAGGCCGTAGACGTCGGGCGCCTGCGGGTCGGGGATCGTCGTTTGACTCGAGATTTCCGCGAGCGCGCTCGCCATGCCGTCGAGCGCGACGGGGTCGCCGGGCGCGACCACCGGCTTTTGGACCCGCCAGCCGCCCGCCTCGCGCAC
>DATFYN010000020.1:0-5177 GCA_035315025.1 Myxococcota bacterium | reverse complement strand
CATCCAGAACGCGTTGGCGAGGTGGAACGCACCGAGGACAAAGAGAATGAGCGACCAGCGGTCCATAAGACGCTCCTTTCACCGGAGAGGCGGCGATCCCGGATCGGCCCCGAGGACTTCTTCCCCCACCCGCGTGACGCGCGCCCGGATGCCCCTCGTGTGACTGAGAAAGGTCCGGCCGACGAGTCGGCCCGTGGGGCAAGAGACGTACCCGCAGCTCGCCACGGTGCTGGCCCCTCTCCTCACGTGCCCATTCCTCGGGTCTTCACCCGGCGCGTCCGGACCGCGCGCTGTGTGTGGGCCCGAACGATGCGACCGAGAAGCGCGAGACCTTCCGCGATGCGCGCCGGCGACAAGTTCGCAAAGCAAAGGGAGAGACAGTCGCTGCCCGCGCCATCGAGGGTAAAGGAGTCGCCGCGCGTGTAAGCCACGCCCGCCTCGAGGGCCCTTGTGAAAATGGCATCCCCGTCGGCACCAGGCGGGAGCTCGACCCAAAGTGCCGTGCCTCCAGCCGGCGGCGAAAAGCGGGTGCCCTCCGGCAGCTCACGCCCCACGGCCTCGACGAGCGCCGCGAGGCGCTCGGCGTACAGGCGACGCACGCGCCGAACGTGACGCTCCAGGATACCGTCATGGATCAGCTCCCAGAGCGCAGCTTGGCCAAGCGGCGAGGTCTGGAAATTGGCCGCGAAATGCGCGGCCGTGATGCGTTCCAGGAGCGGGCGGGCTGCGACGATGTAGCCCAGCCGCAGGCCCGGGAAGAGGGCTTTCGAGAACGTTCCCACATAGACCACCTGACCGGCGTGGTCGAGCGTCTTTAGGGCAGGCGCTGCTGGACCTCCAAGGCGGAGCTCACTGTCATAGTCATCCTCGAGGATCGGTACCTGGTGCTGATCGGCGAGCGCAACCAAGGCGCGGCGCCGCGTCTCGTCGAGGACCACCCCGGTCGGGCTCTGCACCGCGGGCGTCGTATAGAGGAGCTTCACGCGGCGAGAGCGCAAGAAGCGCGCGAGCTCGTCTGTGCGAAGACCCGCGGCATCCACCCCAACACCGACGAGGTTCGCTCCACACGCACGGAACGCAAGCGCGGCGCCAAAGTATCCTGGCTGCTCGAGCACTGCGGTGTCGCCGGGATCGAGGAGGACACGGCCGACAAGATCGAGCGCCTGCTGGGCACCGCCCACGACGACGACGTCCGCAGGTTCGCACACGATGCCCCGGCCGACGAGAGCGCGTGCGATCTCTTCGCGCAGCGGCGGCCAGCCCCGCGGGTCCTGATGCGCGGCCAACGCTGCTCCGTGTCGTGAGAGCGCCCGTGTGAGCGCACGCGCCAGCGGCCTTCGTGGAAATACCGCGCGATCGACTTGCCCTCCACGGAAATCGAAGAGAACCTCGCCGGCCGACGCGACGCGACGGAGTGTCTGCTGGGGCGGGAAATCCCGGGCGCGAAGGGCGAGAAGCCCGCCCCAGGCGAAGCTTCGCGGGGGTGCCAGAAGCTGCGCCGGGAGCCGTGCGCGGCCCCGAAGACTCCTGACGATTTGTCGCGGCTCGCCTCGGCGCTGCGCCGCCACAAACGTTCCCTGACCCACGTGCGCGATCACGAAACCGAGCTCACCGAGCGCAAGGTAGGCCTGGATGACGGTGTTCCTGCCGAGGCCGAGGGCGCGGGCGAGCTCACGGGTCGCCGGGAGCTTCTCTCCCGCGGCGAGCCTTTCCGCCTCGATGAATCCGCGCAGTGCTGTGCGAGCTGTCGATAGACCGGCTCGGCGAGCTTTGGGTCCGGTCGGAAGGCGAGCTCGAGCATGCCAAGAGGCTATGAGAGCCAATATGGCTTGCAAAGATCCAATTGGTCCACTGTTCGCGGGGTCCAATCGGGACGGCCCCCCGGGCCCTCGGCCTCGCTCCGCGCCGCATCCGATCGCGCTGGGAAGCGCTCGGCTCCGCCGCCAATCGCTCGCCCGACATGGCGAACCCGCGCGAGGAGACCCGGCACAGGCATCTTGTGCAGGCTAGCTTCGACGGGCACGCGCGACGGGCAAAAGCCGTGCGTCGGAGACAGATGGCAGCCAGCAACTCGCCGCCCGTAGGCGACGGCAATCTTCGGGAACTTGGTGGAGGCGGGCGTCGGGACAACCTTGGCTTTCGCCTCGTGCTGCGCGTGCTCCTCCGCTGCCTGCCATGGCTGCGTGCGGTACGTGGGCACCTTGCGGCGATCCTGGCCGCCTACGCGGGCATGGCGCTTGTGCTCTTCCCGATCGGGCTTCTGCTTTTCGACATCGCCTGGACGCGCATCCTAAACGGAGAGCCCCTCACCACGCTCGAGGCGCGCATCCTCTCCGTGGACCCCACCATCGGCGTGGCGGTGCACACACTCTCTCCGCCGCTGCGTCACGCGATCGCTCTTCAGCTCGTGTGGTTTGGAGCGGTGATGGCTGCGGTCGCGACGCCGCTCTTCATTGGTCTCTACTACTACCAGGTGTGGATCCTGCAGCGCATCAACCAGCTGCTCCGCGTTCAGCTGTTCGAGCGCATCCACGCCCTCTCCCTGCGCTTTCATGCCGACAGCCGCGTGGGCGATGCGATCTATCGCCTCTATCAAGACAGTGCGGTGGTCACGCAGCTGATCGAGGTCCTGTTCTTGACCCCGCTTTACGCGGGCGCGCGCTTCCTGTTCTCCCTCGCCGTCGTGGCGCTGTTCGATCCCCGGATCGCCCTCGTGCTTGCTCTCACATGGCTGCCCTGCCTGTGGCTCGGCCAGCGCATGTCGCGTCGGATGCGGGTCGGTTTTCGGCGCTCTCGCGAGGCCTCGAGCGCACTCACCTCGAGGATCCAGGAGACCATCGCCGGGATGAAAGTGATCAAGGCCTATGGTGCAGAAGCCCGTGAGCAGGCGCGCTTTGAGCGCGAATCGCGCTCGGCTTTCGCTGCCGCCTACGACGCGCGGAGCCTATTCGCCGTGTTCAACGTGGTCACCTTCAGCGCGATCGGCGTCGCCATGTTGACAGGCCAGGGCATCGCAACTCTTGCGACCCAAGCGGGGACCCGGCTCTTCGCGGGACAGGTGCTCGTGACCATGGGTTTTACGGCCTGGAACCTTGGCCTCTACAACGTCTTTAAGGAGCGATTTTCCGACGGTTCCGGCGCCGTTCGACAGCTCTTCCACGCATGGGCGCGCGTCCAGGATATGGTCATTGGCCTCGACCGCGTGTTCGAGATCCTTGACCTCGAACCCGAGGTACAGGACGCCGCGGATGCGCTGGAGATGCCGACGCTTCGCGTCGCCGTCGCCTTCCGCAAAGTCAGCTTCCGTTACGAGGCCGAGCGCAGCGCCCTCGAGGATGTGGATCTCGAGGCGCCTGTGGGAACGATCACCGCCATCGTGGGCCCGACAGGTTCCGGGAAAAGCACCCTCGTCGCACTTCTGCTCCGCCTTTTCGACCCCGACCACGGCCGGATCGAGGTGGATGGAGTCGACCTCCGCCGCTTTCGCGTCGCGAGCCTCCGCTCGCGGATCGCCATCGCGCTGCAGGAGAACGTGCTCTTCGGGGCGACGGTACGGGAGAACATTCGGTACGCCGTTCCCGATGCGAGCGATGCCGCCGTGCGGGAAGCCGCGCGCATCGCCTGCGCCGACGACTTCATCGCTGCCCTCCCCGATCACTTCGACACGCTCCTCGGCGAACGCGGAGCCAAGCTCTCGACAGGGCAACGCCAGCGTCTGTCCATTGCGCGCGCCGTCCTGAAGGACACACCGATCCTCGTGCTCGATGAGCCGACGGCGAACCTCGACGCCGAGACCGAGCTTCGAGTGCTCGCCAATCTCTCAGCCTGGGGCAAGGGTCGGGTGATTTTCCTGATCACCCACAGGCTCTCGACGATCCGGCGCGCCGACCGAATCGTCGTGCTGCAAGAAGGCCGTGTGGTCGAGCAGGGCACGCACGACGAGCTGCTGGCGCGGGGCGGCGCATTCCATCGGCTGGTGGCACTCGAGACGCAAGGTCAAGCGTGAGTCGGCCCCTCGAAGAGAGCGAGCGCATCGGCCATCGCCAAACGCTGCGTCTTTTCGCGCGCGCGCTGCGCTACGTCCGGCCCCTCCGTGGGCGTTTCGCGATGAAGGTCGGGATCACCGTGGGCTCCCTCGTTCCTCCTCTCTTCCTGCCGTGGCCGGTGAAGATCCTGATCGACCATGTGATCCAAGGCCGGCCGCTGGCAGACGCGGTGGCGAGCTACCCGTTCTTCGTGCGGCCGGCGGTGGCCCTGCTCTCGGGCGCTTCGCCCCTTGCGATCCTGCTGTGGACGACTGGGGCGCAGCTCGTGCTTCTGCTCGCGATTGGCGCGATCGGAACCGCCCTGCGCGAGAACGACCAGGTCGAGGCTTATCTCTCCGGCGGCTTCGACAGCGCGACCAACACCGAGAACGAGGCGAACGCCGGGTTTAGCTTCGTCGGGGGCTTGATCGGTCTCATCGACTTCCACTTCACGCTGCGCCTCACGCAGGACCTGAACCAGCACTATCGTTCGAGGCTCTTCGAGCGCATCCAGGCGCTCCCCATGACGGCCTTCGATGACGAGCGCATCGGGGACGCGGTGTATCGCGTCATGTACGACACGCCGTCCATCACCAACACCTGCTACCGGCTCCTTTTGACGCCCATCGCCGCACCGCTTGGCCTGCTGCTGTCGGTCGGGGTGCTCGAGCTTGTGTTTGGCGCACACCCGTTGCTGGTCTGGTCCGCCCTCGCATTCCTGCCGCTTTCGATTCTCACCTCCGTGCCCTTTGCCGGGCTCGTTCGCCGGCGCGGTGAACGGAGCCGAAAGGCAGGTGCCACGACCACCTCCACCGTGGAGGAAGGGGTCACAAATGTTCTGGCCGTGCAAAGCCTGGGCGGCCACGGGCGCGAGCAAAAGCGCTTCGGCCGGGACTCCTGGGAGAGCTTCTCGAGGTTTCGCTCCTACCTTCTCGTCGGGATCCTCACGTTTCTCGTGGCGCTCATCCCTGGCGTCATCCTCGGAGCACGCGCATACCTTTACGTGGTCGATCTCGTGATCCACGGACAAATCAGCGTTGGCGATTTCACGCTGCTCTTCACGTATTTTGCCCAGATCGGGTTCTTTGCGGTCGAGATCGGTGCGCTCTGGATTCGCATCCAGGGTTCCGCGCCGGGTTTGCACCGCGTCTT
>DATFYN010000019.1:0-17119 GCA_035315025.1 Myxococcota bacterium | reverse complement strand
CAGCGCATCGGCGTCTTCGCCGGATCGGGCGTCGGCAAATCGACGCTGCTCTATATCCTCGGCACGCTCGATCGCCCCACAGCCGGGCACGTCTACTTCCGCGGTGACGATCTCTTCGCGAAAAGCCCACAGGATCTGGCCCGCTTTCGTTCCGAATCCCTCGGCTTCGTGTTTCAGTTCCACCATTTGCTGCCGGAGTTCGACGCGGTCGAGAACGTGATGATGCCGGGGCTCGTGCGGGGATTCGACTTCGGCGAGATGCGCCGGCGGGCGGTCGCGATGCTCGAAGAGGTGGACCTGGGCCATCGGCTGCGCCACCGGATCGGAAAGCTTTCCGGGGGGGAGCGCCAGCGGGTCGCCGTGGCGCGCGCCCTGGTGATGAATCCGGCGCTTGTGCTGGCGGACGAGCCGACCGGAAACCTCGACCCCATTACCGGGGAGCGTGTTGAGGACCTCCTGCTCCACATGAATCGCACCCGCGGCACGGCCCTCGTGATCGTGACCCACAATCCGGCCCTCGCCGCCCGATTGGGGCGCACTGTCACACTGGTGGAAGGCAAGCTCTAGAATTGCTTCTGCTTCGTTAACCGCGCGCACGGCAAGCAGAAACAGGGCGCGTGGGGGTTGCCTCCCGAGAGCCCTGGCGAGTAGAATGCGCGGGCCTGATGGGGGCTCCTGCAGAAGCTCGATGGCTCGCCTCCCCGGCCTTAGGTGCCGCATTCACAACCCCCTGGCGGGGTGGTGCTAGCGCGCGGAGGAATCGCTTGCGCACCCACTGCCTCCCGGCGCGAGTGGTGCGCTTTTCCACCCTCTGGTGTCTGACCATGCTTGCCAGCACGACCGCCGCTCGGGCAGCCCCGGGGTCGAGCCCCCACGCCCCCGGCCAGCCGGCTCCGCCCCGTGTGAGCGTGGCGGTGCTTCCCTTGCAGGTTCACAGCGCGAAGAGCTTGGACCAGCTCCAGCGGTCGATTCCCGAGCTGCTGCAGAGCCGTCTCGTGGCCGCCGGCCGGATCGACATGGTGGACGTGGCCATCGTGAAGGACGCCGCCGCCCGCCTGCGCCCTGACCCTGACGATGCCGAGCTCCGAACGCTGGCGCGCGAGCTCGGCGCAGATGAAATCGTCTCGGGGAGCCTGACCGAGCTGGCTGGCCATTTCAGTCTCGACGTGCGCGTCACGCCCCGCGACCCACAGGTGGCGAGCCAGTCCATGGTGTTTACCGCCGAGAGCGAGGAGGCGCTGCAAGACCGTGTGAACGAGCTGGCGGACCGCATCATCGCGCTGGCGTCGGGTACGTCGCGCGCGCTCGTGTTGGACGTTACGGTCGAGAGCCCGCTTGAGGTGGATGCCACCGTGAAGGGCAACCTTCGCACCCGTGTCGGTCAACCCTATGATGGGGATGCCGCGCGCCAGGACGTCGCCACCCTGAAGGCGTTGCCGGGGATCGCGACCGCCACTGTCCAAACCGAATATCGATCCGGCGGTGTGGCGGTGCACTTCCGGCTGGTGCCAGCCGAGCGCATCCTTGGCGCCACCAAGCCGGCGGGCAAGATAGACCGGGTCGTCGACGTCCGGGTGCGTGGAAACCGTCGCATCGAGGCGGACGCAATCCGAGCCCGCATCTCGACGAAGGCGGGCGATCCGTATAACGCCGCCCACATCTCGAGCGACGTGCACGCGGTCTTCGGTCTCGGCTTTTTCCGAAATGTAAAGGTCTTCTCTGAAGAGACTCCGGAAGGTCGTATCGTCACGTTCGAGGTGGAGGAGAATCCGGTCGTCCGACAAGTGGCCATCTCCGGCAATGAGGGCATCGAGGCCGACAAGATTCGCGACACCTTGACGCTCACCACCGGTTCGACCCTGGACTACCCCCTGCTCTACGAGAACACGGCGCGCGTGGAGGCTCTCTATCGAGCTCAGGGCTACTACCTGGCCAAGGTTCACCACACCATCCAGCCGATTTCTGCGGACGCCGTCGCGGTGACGTTCGAAGTGGACGAGGGCGAGAAGCTGCGGCTCGAGGAAATCCGCTTCGAGGGCAACACCGCGATCTCCACATCGGAACTCACGCAGGGCATGCAAACCAAGCCCTGGCACTTTTGGTCTTATGTCACCACCTACCTTGACAAATCTGGCACCTATTCCGAGCCGGTCTTCACGCAGGACTTGCGCTTGGTGGAGCAGAAGTACACGGACAAAGGCTACCTCCAGGTCGAGGTGGGCGAGCCCCATGTCGAGCCGGAGAAAGACGGCCTCGTGGTGACCGTCGAGATCAAGGAAGGTGATCAGTTCAAGGTCGGAAAATTGGACATCGGCGGTGACACGACGGCCGATCTCGGCAAGGTCCAAGCGTCGCTCAAGCTGAAGACAGGCGAGGTCTTCAACCGATCATTTCTCACCAAAGACGTCGAAGCGCTGACCCACCAGTACACCGACCGGGGATACTACTTCGCGAACGTGAACCCCGAGACCAAGCTCGACTCAGACACGAAGGTGGTAGACGTCACCTTCCAGGTGGAGCGCGGGTCGCTGTACTTCATCCGTGAGATCGAAGTCACGGGCAATACGACGACGATTGATCCAGTCCTTCGTCGTGAGATGCAGCTCGTCGAGGGCCAGCTTTGGTCCGCCCGTGCCATCGACGTCAGCAAACAGCGTCTTCAGAACCTTGGATATTTCGAGGAAGTGAACTTCGAGCCGAAGCCCACCGACACGCAGGGCCAGCTTGACCTTGGTGTGAAGGTGGTCGAGAAGCCAACAGGCTCTCTCTCTTTCGGGGCTGGCTACTCGACGCAGGACAAGTTCATCTTCTCCGCAAGCCTTGCGCAGAGCAACCTCTTCGGACGCGGCTACGGGGTCCAGGTGTCTGGGGACATCGGTGGCCTCGCGAACCGCTTCTTCCTCTCCTTCAGCGACCCCTATTTCCTCGACACCAGCTGGAGTCTCGGTACCACGGCCTACCGGACCCAGGTGCAGTACTCGGACTTCACCGAGACACGAACCGGCTTTGACTTGACGATGGGTCATGCGCTGAACGAGGAGAATACGGCGCGCGGCTTCGTGGGCTACAGCTTCTCCGAGCGATCGATCTCCCAGGCCTCGAGCATTCAGGCGACCGACATGGTGTTCCGCGAGAGCCTCTCTGGCCAGCAGAGCACGAGCCTTGCTTCGCTCTCGTTCCGCGGCGAGCAGCTCGACAACCGGCTCGCTCCAAAGGAGGGCTATCAGTACGGCGGTTCGCTCGACTTTGCGGGTCTCGGGGGCTTCGCAAAGTTCCTCCGCACCGAGGCGAAGATAGGCTACTACCTGCCGGCGCCGTCTTGGTTCCCACTTCCGTCCACCTTCGCCTTCTTCGCGCGCACGGGATACACGATTCCGTTTAACAGCCTCTCAGACTACAGTCTTGGACCGAACAACCTGGACTATTGTTCGCCTCAATCGAACTTTCAGGAGTGCTACCTTGGAGCACTCGACCGGGACATCAAGCTGCCGCTGTCGGAGCGCTACTTCTTGGGAGGCCTCGGAACCTTCCAGCTTCGGGGCTACAAGGCCCGGACCGTCGGTCCTCGCCGCCCGACGCTGTACTGCACAAGCTTAGCCTGCGCGCTTGGAGTCGCCGCGTCCAAGAGCTCGCTCTTCGCACCGCTCGGCGTCGATCCCAGCACAGGGTTTTGCTCGGGCGCCGCGTTCTTCCAAGGCAATGGAGTCGGTACGCCGTGCAACAACATTAACGCTACGAAAACAAGTCAGTTCAGCGACATCAAAGCGACGGATGTCATCGGCGGGAACAAATTCCTTTCGCTCTCGGTAGAGTACCGCTTCCCCATCTCGGAAGCGCTCGGCCTCATGGGGATCGTCTTCCTCGATATGGGGAATGCCTTTGCCGAGAACGAGAACATGTTTGACGTGTCCAACTGGCGCTATGGTACGGGCCTCGGGGCGCTCTGGTTCTCACCGTTCGGACCCCTGCAAGGCTTTCTCGGCTTCCCGCTCAATCCGTTGAAAGGAATCGACGCCAGCGTGGACTTCGAGTTTTCGGTGGGCGGCGCCAACTTCTAAGGGCAACTCCCGATCGCGCAATTCGAGATCGAAGGAGTGGGAGGCAAGGTATGCGCATTCACAAAGCGGTTGTACTGCTGGGACTTGTGGCCATCTTCGTCTGGGGGATCGGGGCGAGCGAAGAGGCGGTGAAGGTGGGGGTCGTGGACCTCGATCAAGCCCTGATTTCGACCGATGAAGGCAAGAAGGCGAGCGACGAAATCCAGCGTAAGCAAAAGGAGGCCGAGGCCCAGGTTCAGCCTTTGGTGGAGAAGTACAAGGCGCTGGAAGAAGAGATCAAGAACAAGAAGTTCGTGCTCTCCGAGGAGGCACTCTACCAAAAGCAGCTTGATCTCGTCTCCATGCGCAATGATGTCGAATCAAAGCTAAAGCAGCTCGACAACGACCTCAAGGTCGACGCCGAGCGCATCCGCGGACCTCTTGTCAAGAAGATGATCGACATTGTGAAAGAAGTCGGGAAGGATGAGGGCTACACGGTGATCTTCGCTCGCGGGGCCGGCGGCATGATCTACAACCGGGAAGCGATCGACATCACCGATGTCGTGGTGCAGAAGTTCAACAAGAAGAGCTAAGGTCCGGTGGTCGACGTTCATCCGACTGCTCTGGTTGACGCGAAGGCGCGCCTCGGTGCGCGCGTGAACGTGGGACCTTATTCCGTGATTGGCCCCGACGTCAGCCTGGCGGAGGACGTCGAGATCGGCGCGCACGTCGTCGTGACGGGCCAGACCACGGTCGGCCGGGCTACACGCATCTTCCCGTTCACGAGCCTCGGCGACGAGCCGCAGGACAAGAGTTTCACGGGAGAGCCGACGCGCCTCGAGATCGGAGCGGCCAACGTGATCCGAGAGCATGTCACCGTCCACGTGGGCACTCCACGGGGAGGGGGATGCACGCGCATCGGCGACGACAACCTGATCATGACCTCGACGCACGTCGGCCACGACTGTCAGATCGGCTCCCACGTCATCCTCGCCAGTTACACCGGTCTTGCGGGGCACGTCATCATTGAGGACTTCGCAGTGCTCGGGGCGTACACAGGTGTACATCAGTTTTGTCGCATCGGGGAATCGGTGATGTGCGGAGCGAACGCGAAGCTCTCGCTAGACGCTCCGCCGTTCTCGTTGGTGGCCGGTGACCACGCGCGGCTCGCCGGGCTTAACACTGTGGGCCTAAAGCGCCGCGGTTTCGGCCCCGACCAGCGCCGGGCGCTAAAGCGCGCCTTCCGTCTTTTGTTCTCGTCGAAACTCCGTCTCGAGGTGGCGCTTGCGCGCGTGCGAGAGGAGCTCGCAGACTCCGAAGAGGTTGCTCGCCTCGTCCGGTTCGTCGAGAAGTCGGAACGGGGCGTCTGCCGCTGAGCGAGTCTTCCGCCGCTGGCGACGTGCTGGGCCTGATCGCGGGCCGCGGCCGTTTCCCCCTCGACATAGCCCGCGCGGCGCGCCGCCGCGGCGGGCGCGTGGTCGCCGTGGCTTTTCATGGCGACACCGAGGCCGCACTCGCCGACGAGGTGGACGAGCTCCACTGGCTCCACCTCGGAGAGCTCGAGACCCTGATCGCACGGTTCCGAGCCGCCGGCGCGCGCCAGGCCGTGATGGCCGGGAAGGTGCTGAAGACGAGCCTGTTCGGTGACATCGCACGATTGAAGCCCGACGCGCGCGCCATCGCGCTCATCGCTGGGCTGCGAACACGGAGTGACGACTCGATTCTCGGGGCCATCGCCGATGAGCTGGCCGGCGAGGGCATCACGCTCCTTCCCCAGGCCGCGCTCGTGCCCGAACTCCTGGCGGGGGAGGGTACGCTCGGGGCTGTCGAGCCCACGCCTAGCCAGCGGAGAGATATCGCGTTCGGTTGGCCCGTCGCCAAAGCACTGGGCGCACTCGACGTGGGACAAACTGTGGTCGTGCGCGAAAGAGCCGTTCTCGCCGTCGAAGCGATCGAAGGAACCGACGCGGCGGTCGCGCGCGGTGCGGCGCTTGGCGGCCCGGGCGCGTCTGTCATCAAGGTTGCAAAGCCCCGACAGGATCCTCGCTTCGACATGCCCGCCGTCGGGCTCGGAACGCTCGCCGCTCTGGCGGATGGGAAGGTGGCAGTGCTCGCCGTGGAGGCCGACCGGACATTCCTGCTGGACCGTGCGGAGCTGCTGCGTGAGGCCGACCGTCACCGCATCGCGGTTCTGGGTGTCCGCGACAGCTCAGTGGCCCAAAGTAGAGAGCGCCCGTGACGGCCAGGGTGGTCCGCATCGGCGTCGTGGGGGCCGGCCATATGGGCCGCCTTCATGCCCACAAGCTCGCAGGGCTGCGTGCCGCGGGGCTCGGCATCGAGCTCCAAGGCATCGTGGACGTGCATCCCGAGCGGGCGCAGTCGCTCGCGGCGGAGACCGGCTCGCGCGCTTCTTCCGGACTTCGGAAGCTCTACCAAGAAGTCGATGCCGTGATCGTTGCCGCACCGACAATTCATCACTTCGAGCTTGTGCAGGCCGCGCTCGAGGCGGGTCTCGACGTGTTGGTCGAGAAGCCGATCGTTGCAACGCTTCCCGATGCGCAGACGCTCCTCGACATGGCCAAAAGCGGAGGGCGGATCCTCCAAGTGGGCCACGTCGAGCGATACAACTCAGCGCTAAGGCGCGTCGAGAGCCTCATCAAGAAGCCCCGATTCATCGAGGCGCACCGCATCGGGCCCTTTCCCGCGCGCGCCACTGACGTCGACGTGGTACGTGACCTGATGATCCACGACCTCGGAATCATCCAAGACCTTCTCGGTGAGGAACCCGTGCGGCTCGAGGCGATCGGGATCCCGGTGCTCTCGCGCGAGGTCGATATTGCGAATGCTCGGCTCCACTTTCCAGGCGGCTGTGTGGCGAATCTGACGGCCAGCCGAGTCTCGACGACGGCCATGCGCAGACTCCGCCTTTTCCAGCGCGACGGCTACTTCTCCATCGACTTCCTCGCCCAATCCGTCGCGGTGTTTCGGCGCATTGACGACCCTGGGGCCCCATCGCCGCGAATCGAGATGGAGCAGATCGAGATCGATCGCGAGGACGCGCTCGAAAACGAGCAGCGAGCCTTTATCGATAGTGTTCGCACCCGGCGTCCGCCACTCGTGTCCGGTGAGGACGCAGTTCGCGCGCTGCGCACGGCCGTGCGCGTCGTGGAAGCGATGCCCCCCCTCGACGATCTCTCATGAGCTGGGTGCTCGTTTCCGCTGGGGACGCCTCAGGGGACCTCCACGCGGCCGCACTTGTGAGCGAGCTGCGGGCGCGGCGGCCGGATCTGCGCTTCGCCGGCATCGGCGGAGATGCGCTCGAAAAGGCCGGGATGGATCTACTGGTCCACCAACGGGAGCTTGCCATCGGCGGATTCCTCGAAGTGCTGTCGAGTTTGCGCCGGGTGTTCCGGGCGTGGCAGCGGATGGGCCGCGCGTTGCGGGAGCTCCGGCCCTCGCTCCTCATTCTCGTCGACTCGCCGGATTTCAACATTCCGCTGGCACGCCGAGCACGGCGGGTCGGCGTCCCGACTCTCTACTACGTGAGCCCGCAGGTATGGGCTTGGCGGCGCGGTCGCGTTGCCAAGATCGCTCGCCGCGTCGATCGCATGGCGGCGATCTTTCCTTTCGAACCCGACGTCTATGCGGGAACCGGCTTGCGCGTTGACTTCGTGGGACACCCCCTCGTGGAACCACTCGCGAGCCTTGCGGCGGGCGAGAATCCGCGGCGGCTGCGCGCGGAGCTCGGTCTCGACCCGAACACCAAGCTCGTCCTCCTCCTTCCCGGTAGCCGGCGCAACGAGATCCGACACCACCTGCCGCGCATGCTCGCGACGGCCGCGCTGCTGAGCGCCCGTCGCCCGGACGTCCGCTTTGCACTGGCCGTCGCGCCCTCGCTCTCGAAGGACTGGGTCGCGGAACAGGTCCGCGCCTGCGGGCTTGCGAGCAAGGTTCGGCTTGACCTCGTGACCGGCCGCGCGCATGAGGCCATCCTCGCCTGCGATGCAGCGCTCGCGAAGCCCGGCACGGTGACGGTAGAAGTCACCCTGCTTGGCCGACCGCTGGTCGTGCTGGGCCGCGGAAATCCCCTGTCTGCCGCCGTCGCGCGGCGGATTGTGGCGGTACCCTCGTGGACGATGCCGAACCTCGTGGCGGGGAGTCCGATCGTGCCTGAGTTCCTGCAGGAGAATGCACGGCCCGAGCGCGTGGCCGCCGCTCTCGAAGCGGTGCTCGAAGGGCCCGAACGCGAGCTCTTGCTGGCACGGCTGGCGGCGGTCCGCGAGCGCTTCGGCAAAGGGGGGGCCGCCGCGCGCACGGCGGCGATCGCCGAGGAGATGCTCGCTGGGCCCGCTCGGGCATAGCGTGGCGGCCCTCGCGGCGCTGGCGGGCCTGCCCGCTGCGCTCGGTGCATTCGCCCTCCACCCGCAGGCCCGAAGGGGCTGGCGTGAACGCCTCGGTGCGGCGCCCGATCGCGGTCCATTGCCAGTACGTAATTCGGTGTGGATCCACGGAGCGAGCGTCGGCGAAATCCTTGCCGGAGCGAAGCTCTCGGACCGACTGCGGGCGGTGGGGCGCGTTACCTGCGCATCGACAATGACGCTCACGGGTCGCGAGACCATGCGGCGGGCACGTCCTGAGGTGCCATGCAGCTTGGCCCCGCTCGACCACCCGTGGCTCGTAGAGGCCGCTCTTGCGCGAGTTCGCCCAAGCGCACTTGTGCTCATCGAGACCGAGCTTTGGCCCAACTGGATCGCCGCGGCGGCGCGGCGGGGCGTACCGGTGATCGTCGCTTCCGGCCGCATCTCGAATCGCTCATTTCCTCGCTACCGCCGCTTCGCGCCGCTGCTCCGCGGGACCTTCGCACGACTCTCGGCTGTAGGGGCGCGGACCGAGGAGGATGCCCGGCGCTTTGTGGCGCTTGGCGTACCCCAGGATCGGGTCCGCGTCTGCGGCGATCTCAAACTGAGCCCCCCGGAGGTGCCTGCCCGCCTCGATCCCGAGCTCGAACGCAGGCTTCCGGACTGCACGCTTCTCGTCGCCGGCAGCACCCACGCGGGCGAGGAGGAAGCCGCGCTCGCAGCGCTTCGCGCGGCGGAGCTCGCAGGGGTCTCGGTCGCGCTCGTGCTGGCGCCCCGTTATCCCGAGCGCGCCGACGAGGTTGAGCGCGTCGTACGCAAAGCGGATCGACGCCTGGTGCGCAGCTCCGAGAAGGATGGCGCGAACCTCACTCCCGGGGGAGTGCTGTTGCTCGACGGTCTGGGCGACCTGGCAGGAATGTATACGCGAGCAACGGTTGCCTTCGTGGGCGGATCGCTGGTGCCGCGGGGCGGCCACAACTTGCTCGAGCCCGCGGCCGCGGGGCGGCTCGTGCTCTTTGGGCCGCACACCGAGAACGCGAAGAACGCGGCCGATCTCCTGATCGCTTGCGGAGCCGGGGAACGCGTAGAAGACGCACAGTGCTTCGTTGCAGCTGCCGCGCGCTGGCTAGCGGACCCCGAAGCGGCCGCGCAGCGGGGCTCGCGTGGGCGCCAGGCCCTCGACGGCCATCGCGGGAGCGTCGAGAGCAATGCCGCGTTGGTGGAAGGAGTCCTCGGGGCGCGATCTGCGCGCCCCGAGGTGCAGGGCTAGATGCACCTTCCCTGGCTCGAGTCGGGCGAGGAATCCAAAGTGGCACGGGCGGCGCTCCTCCCGCTGGACCTTGCGGCGCTGGCCTACCGGGCTGGCGCCTTTCTCCACCGCTCGGCATACGATCGCGGTTGGCTCGCGCGGCGCCGTCTCTCGTGCCGCGTTGTAAGCGTCGGGAATCTTACGGTGGGAGGATCGGGCAAGACGCCGACCACCGCATGGCTTGCAGTCGGTCTGCGTCGAAGAGGACATAAGGTGGTGATCGCGAGCCGCGGCTACGGCCGCCGCTCGCACGAGCCTGTCGTGGTGGTCTCTGACGGCGTTCAGGTACGGGCAAGCGTGAGCGCCGCGGGCGACGAACCGCTTGTGCTTGCCGCCCATGCGCCCGGCATCCCCGTGCTCGTGGGCGCTGACCGCTCGGTTGTGGGCCTGCGCGCGGTGTCCGCGTTCGGCGCCGACGTCCTCGTGCTCGACGACGGCTTCCACCACCACCGGCTGGCTCGCGACGTCGAACTCCTCACCATCGACGGCCGGTTCGGCTTTGGAAACGGACGGGTGCTGCCGCGCGGACCGCTGCGCGAGCCGCTTTCGGCACTGAGACGCGCCGACGCCATCGGCATCATCGACGGACCCCTTGCCGCTGCGGGCGCGCGCTCGGTCGAGACTTTCGCCCCGCGCGCCCTGCTGTTCTCCGCACGCCGTCGCCCGCGTGGACTTCGGCCCCTCGCCGGAGGGTCCGAGGCTCCGCCCGAGTCTCTTGCGGGCCTCGAGGTTGGGCTCGTTGCGGGGATCGCACGTCCCGAAGCGCTGCGACAGACCGTCGAAGCGCTCGGCGCGCGCGTCGTCGCCTGTCGAACCTTCCCGGATCACCACCCCTTCCGAGCCCGAGATGTGAGCGACCTTTCTCGATTCGCAAAGCTTTGGGTCACCACGGAAAAGGATGCAGTGAAGATATTGCCCTCGTGGATCGGCCACGCGGATGTTCGCGTGCTCGCCATCGACCTCGAGGTCACGGAACCCGACCGGATTCTCGATTTTGTCGAGGCACGGATGAGATGAGCAACAGCGCGCGGCTGCGGAGCGCTCGTCGGCGCGCGGCCACGGCCCTCGCGGCTACAGGTGCCGCTGCGCTCACCGCCCTGCCTGAGCGACTGGCAATCCCCCTTGGAGCGGCGCTCGGAGGTACCGCAGCGCGTTGCTTTCGCCGACGCACCCGCGAGGCGCTCGCCAATCTCCGACTTGTCTTTCCCGAGCGGTCGGAAGCGGAGCGCGCAGCGATCTGGCGTTCGAGCTGCGCCGAACTCGGCCGCTGCGCTGTCGAATGGGCGCGTCTTCCGAGTTTGTCGACGGAAGTCCTGCTTGAGCGTGTCGAGGTGGTTGGCTTAGAACACCTGGCGAAGGCCGCAGAGCTCGGGCGAGGCGTCTTCGCCATCACTGCCCACTACGGAAACTTTGAATACATTCCCGCTGTGGTGCGCGCCCGCTTGCCGGGCGCCAGCATTTCGGTGGTGGGACGCACCATGCCGACTCCCGGGATGCAGACCATGATCGAAAGACGGCGTATCCGAGGTGGCGGAGAAGTGATTCCACAAGATGCGCGGGCGATTCTGCGCGCGCTGCGGGAAGGAACCATCATCGGCATTCTGATCGACCACTACACACGCGAGCGGCGGGGGGGAGTCCTCGTACCCTTTCTCGGGGTTCGGGCCTGGACGACGGCCGGCCCAGCCCTGCTCGCACTGCGCACCGGGGCACCCGCGGTTCCGCTCCACATCCACCGCCTGCGCAACGGGCACCACCGGATCCACGTGGAGCCCGCACTCGAGCTGCCGCAGAGCAGGGATCGTGAGCGTGATGTCGCGGCGGCCACCGCCCTCATGAACGAGGCGGTGGGTCGCTGGATCCGTGAAGATCCGGTTCCCTGGACCTGGTCGCATCGCCGGTTTCGGCACAGTCCGGACGCGGAGCTTCGCGAGTCACGGCGTTAGCGCGGCGCGCCTGCCTTCCAGGTGAGCGCGTGGAGCCGCAAGCGGGTGCGCTCGAGTGGGAGGCGCGCCAGGAGTGCGCGCCGCAGGTTGCGGTCTCCTGCCGTGTAGCCCCGGAGGAATGACGCAAAGCCGCGCGGTCCCACGCGCGCTGCCAGGCCGCGCTTGACCAGCGACCGCAACAGACGCATGAGCTCCGCCATCCGCTCCGCCGGTTCGGGTGGCGCAGCCACCCGCGCACGGTCGAGGTCGATCACGATGATCTCTGGGAACGTGCTGCCCGGGCGGACAAGAAGGTTCTTTACGTGCAGGTCCGGGTGATGACCGCCGGCATCGTGGAAGCGACGCACCGCGGCACCCGCCGCTTGGCAGGCACGGCGCACTTGCTCGCGGCTGGGCGAGGAGGAGAGAAACGCGACCGCATCCTGCGCAGCCTCCTCGAACACCGTCGCCAGGGCAGCGCGCCAGAGCGGGCCGCCGATCCGACTTGCCACGGCGAGGACAGGGCGAGGCACCGGCGCGCCGCGTGCGCGGAGCTCGGCCGTCACCTCGAGTTCGCGACGCGCGCGGCCTACACCGAGGAATGCGCTCCCCAGCAAGGACCCGAAAAGCCCTCCGTGATGCAGGCGGCGCAGTGCGAGTCGCTCACCCCGACCGGGGAGCGGAAGCACCGCGATCGGCGATCGTCCCATCGCGCCAGCCGCATCCGTGAACAAGGCCGCGACGCGGCCGCGCTCAAGCAGCCCGAGGGCGCGTACAGTGCTCTCGAATTCCGCATGGACGACGAGGACAGTGCCTGCGCTCGCAAGCTCGCGAAGGCGCGCAATCTCGCTCACGCTAGATCTCGCCGCGACTCGCGCGGCGAAGCAGGGGGACTGCGCTCGCCGCAAACACGACGTTCGGAAGCCAGAGCGCGAGGGCTGCAGGTACGTGCAGACTCTCCACCAGGAACTGCGCGAGTGAAAGTAAGGCGTAATAGATGAACACGATCGCGACGCAAAGCAGCGCTCCCCACGAGCGCGCGCCGCGTGAGCGGCGCAGACCAAGCGGAACGCCGACCAAGGCAAAAAGAATTGGCGCGAGGGGCAGGGCGAGCCGCCGCTGGACCTGCAGCTCGTACTCCACGGGATTGTCCTCATGCAGGCCCTTCAGGGAGATACCGGCGGCCGCGCGGCGCAGAATGCGGCGCAGCTCCCGCATGCTCATCTCTGCCGGTCTTGTTTGTCCGCCGTCCGGGTCAAACAGACTCTTCGCATCGAAGCTGTAGTCCAGATGCTCGAAGGCAATCCTGCGGTGATGCGGATCGGCCGCGTCGCTCTCGCCGAGGTGCATGTCGCCGTGTTCAAGCTCCATGCGCACCATAGAGTGTTCGTCGTCGAAAATGAATCGACCGGACTCCGCGAACACCACGAACGGACGCTCGGGGTCGCTCCGGTCGGAGATCATGACGCCTTGCAGGTTATTGTCGCGGTCGCGGCTCTGAACGAACACCACACGATTGCCAAGCGTCTGGAACTTGCCCGCCTGAAGAATTGCCCCGCGTGCTGCCACGTTTCGGAAGAGAGTGCGCAGCGCGAGCCGCGCCGCGGGCTCGCTGCGGATCATGAGCGTGGCGGTGAGCGCCGATACGGCGATGCCGAGGACGAGCACGGGCGCCACGAGATGGCGCATGCCAAGACCACAGGCCCGCATCGCAGTGATTTCGGAATCGGCCGAGAGGCGGCCCACCGCGAGGAGAATGCCGAACAGAAAGGCGACCGGGACGGCATAGGCCGTCAGCATGGCCATCAGGAAGCCAAGGACAGCGAAGAGGTCTTCGGATCGGAAGCCTACGGCGACGAGATCATCGAGGCGACGCAGGAGGTTCTGCGTGACGAGGATCGTCGAGAAGGCGAGGAAGCCGAGGCCCGTGTACTCGAGCACCTCGCGCGCGAGGTACCAGGAAAGGGTGCGGGAAAGGCGCATGACGGGCTAGACTAGCCTCCCCTGCGCGAGGCGTACCATCGTCACCTGTCTCCGTCCGCTCGCGGCTGCGCCGGGAGCCGATCGAATTCTCGTGATCCGCCTGGGCGCGGTGGGCGACGTCGTGCGCACGCTGCCTGCGGCTTCGGCGATTCGGGCGGCCTATCCCGGCGCACACATCGCTTGGCTCGTGGAGCGCGCCTCCGCGGGCGTGCTCGAAACGCAACATTGGATCGACGAAGTGGTTGTTTTCCCCCGGGAGGCACTGCGTTCAAGCCTGCGCGGGCTGCGGATTCTGCCATTCACGAGCGAGCTTTTCGGGTTCCTGCGCGAGCTCAGGAGCCGTCGCTTCGATCTGGTTGTGGACTTCCACTCCATCCTCAAGAGCGGGGTGCTGGCCTGGGCCAGCGGTGCACCCCTGCGTGCGGGGTACGCGCCTCCCTTCGGCCGGGAGCTCTCCTGGCTCTTCCACAATTTGCGGGCGCGTCTAACACCCAGCCATGTCAGTCGATTTGAACGCAACGAGGGCCTCGTGCGGTTCCTCGGCACGCCCGTCCGGCCGCGACCGGGAGCATTGCGCATCGACCTCCGCCTTGCGCGCGAAATGCAGGCGGCGCTTGGTGGCGGTCCAGCGCCGGTCGTGATCCACCCGGGCACGAGTGACGCCACGCCCTACAAGCGGTGGACGCTCGAGGGCTACAGCCGCCTGGCGCGGGAGCTTCTCGCCCGCGACGAGGTGCCGTCGATTGTGACGGTAGGCCCCGCACGCCACGACCGTCCCTTCGCCGAGGCCCTGGTCGCCGCCTCTTGCGGAGCGGCTCGGCTAGCGCCTCCCACACCTTCGCTCGCGCATCTCGCGGCGCTCTTCGCATGCGCCCGTCTCTACGTGGGCTCCGACACGGGACCCATGCACGTGGCATCTCTCGTCGGCACGCCGGTGGTCCAGATTCTCGGCCCGACCGATCCCATCGAGAATGCGCCCTTCGTCGGCACGCCTTCCCGCAGCGTACGCGTTCCGGTTTCGTGCAGCCCATGCCGCCGCGGTTGCGCTGCGGCGACGTGTATGCGTGTCGTTCCGGCAGAGCCGGTAATTGCGGCCGCACGAGAGCTTCTGGCGGAAGCTCGCCCGCCCCACGCGCTCGCCGCCGCTGGAGCTCGGCTTGGCGTTTCTGGAGCGGCGGATCCGGTCCTCCCCCTCGCGCCGCGCGCGGAGGGAGTGACCTCCTGAGCGCCGCGACTGCCGCGTTCCGCAACATCGTGGTGCGGGCGCCGAACTGGATGGGCGACGTCGTGATGGCGACGCCCGGTTTCCGGGCGCTTCGGGCAGCGTTTCCCGCTGCGCGCATCACTCTTCTCATGCGGTCGGCGATTGCGCCGCTTCTCGCGGGGAACCCGTGGTTCGACGAGATTCTGCCGGTCCACTCGAGCGGACGGAGCCCGCTCTCTCTCGTGCGCGAGGGCCTCGCCCTGCGAAGGTTCCAGTTCGACCTTGGCTTGTGCCTGCCCGACTCCTTCTCCGCGGCGCTTCACCTGCGCATCGCCGGCGTCGCGTGCGTGGTGGGCTATACGGGGACTTTTCGGGGACCCCTTCTGCATCAAAGCGTCGATCCGCCCTGGGGCGCGAACGCGCGCGCTCTCGTGGCCCGTGAGCGCCACGTGCTCGGCTTGGTCGAGGCCGTAGGCGCCCCGGCGCTCGGCACGGAGCTCGAGCTCTTCGTGACGCCGGAGGAGGAGCGCCAGGCAGAGAGCGTACTCGCGCAGCACTCCGGACGAGTGGGGGCACCGCTCGCGGCGATTGCTCCGGGAGCTTCCTATGGGCCTTCGAAGCTCTGGCCCGCAGCGTCCTTCGCACGCGTCGGGGACGCTTTCGCCGACGCTGGTGCGCAGGTCGTGCTTCTCGGCGCACCGTCAGAGGCAGCCCTCGTCGCACGGGTTCGGGCTGCGATGCGCAGCCCGGCCATCGAGCTCACCGCGCCTGGCGGCCTCGGCGTGCTGAAAGCCGTGCTTCGACGCTCGAGAGTCCTCGTGTGCAACGATGCCGGTGCACGGCACGTGGCCGTCGCCTTCGGTGTGCCCTGTGTCGTGATGTTCGGCCCAACGAGCCTCGAGAAGACGAATCTGAACCTGAGCCGTGTGCAAGCGCTTTCTGTCGACGTGCCTTGCCGGCCCTGCTATCTGCGCACGTGCCCGATCGATCACCGCTGTATGACTCGAATCGAGCCCGAGCGCGTGATCGCCGCAGCGCTCCCGTCCCTCGCGCTAGGTCGCTGAGACGAACGTCATGGTGGATCTTTCCATCATCGTCCTCTCCTGGAATACCCGCGACCTCACGGCCGCGTGCCTCGAAGCGATCGCTCGCGCGACAAAGGCAGGTGCCGGGCCGGAGACGCCTTCCGCCCTCTCCGTCGAGACCATCCTCGTCGACAATGCTTCGTCGGACGGCACCGCCGATCTCGTGCGGGAGCGATTTCCAGGGATCGAAGTGATCGCATTGCCCGGGAACCTCGGGTTTGCCGCCGGGAATAACGTCGGGCTTCGCCGGGCGCGCGGTCGTTTCGCACTGCTTTTGAATAGCGACACGCAGGTAGACCGACACGTTATTGAGTATGGTGTATCCTTTCTTCAGGACAATCCGGACGTCGGCGCAGCCGGTGTCCAACTCATGCATCCGGACGGCCGGCTCCAGAACTCGATTCACAACTTCCCAAGCCTTGTGACCGAAGTCGTGCCGAAGTGGCTGCTCGAGCTCGCGCTTCCCCGGCGCTTCCCTTCGAAGCGCTTCCGCCACGCAGGGCCTGTGGACGTGGAGGCCGTGCTCGGTGCGTGCCTGTTCGTCCGGCGCGAGGCCTGGGAGCAGGTCGGGCTCCTGCCCGAGGACTATTTCCTCTTCCTCGAGGAGACGGACTGGTGCTGGGCCATGCGGGAGGCGGGCTTCCGCGTCGTGCACCTGCCCGAAGTCCGACTGGTCCATCACTCGGGCGCGAGCAGCAAGAAGAAGGTCCCCGCAGCCACGCGCATCGAGTACCATCGCGCCCTGTACCGCTTCCTGCGGAAGCGGAGGGGGGCCTTGCAGGCACGGCTTGTGATGGTGCTGCGGGCGCTCAAGGCGCTTGTTGCGGTGCTCGTACGAATTCCCGCGGCGCTCGTATCGCGGCGCGGCCGCGAAAGAGTCCGCGAGCGCTGGCAGGTGCTGGCCTGGCATCTGCGGGGTCGTCCCGAGACGGAAGGACTCGTGACCCGCGCGTATCTCGATCACATCGCCGCACAGGCGTCGCCGCTCAAGGAGACGCAGTGAGGATTCTCGTCACGGGGGGCGCGGGGTGCGTGGGCTCACCCCTCGTGGATGCGCTGATCGCGCGCCACCACGAAGTCCGGGTGCTCGATAGGCTTGAGCCGCAGGTGCACGGACCTGAGGCACGGCCACCGGACTATCTGAACCGCAGTGCCGAGCTTCAGGTCGGGGATGTGCGCGACCCCAGGGCGGTGGCGCGCGCGTCGTCTTTCACCCTG
>DATFYN010000018.1:0-5018 GCA_035315025.1 Myxococcota bacterium | reverse complement strand
GTCGAGCGGCGCGATCATGACGGCCGCTTTCCTCGCGCGCAAAGCGGTCGCTGCGCTGGGCTCAGGTCCGACCGGAGGAGTGATGGGCGCGTGCGCAGCGGCGCAGACCGCGGGGGTTTCGGATTTCATCGCGATCGATATGGGAGGAACGAGCTACGAGGTGTGTGTCGTCCGAAAGGGTCGCCCCACGATTAAGAGCTTCTGGAATTGGCAGCAGCGGTATCTGATCGGACTTCCCATGGTCGAAATGCACGCCATCGGTGCCGGCGGCGGCTCGATCGCGAGCGTACAAGCCGGGGCGCTTCACGTCGGGCCGAAGAGCGCGAAGGCCGAGCCGGGCCCGATCTGCTACGGCCGGGGCGGTGTCGAGCCCACCGTCACGGATGCGAACGTCGTGCTCGGCTACCTCAATCCCGAAGCTTTGTGCGGCGGGGAATTCAAGCTCGTGAGCAGCGGCGTACGCGAGGCCATCGTGGAGCGCATCGGGAGGCCTCTCGGCCTTGACGTGGTGGAGGCGGCCCACGGCATCTTCCGGATCGTCAATGCGAACATGGCCAACGCCATCCGGCGCGTATCCTCCCAGGCGGGCCTCGACCCCCGAGAGTTTGCACTTGTCGTCTACGGTGGGAACGGGCCTGTCCATGCGGGAAAGCAGGCCGAGGAGCTCGGCATCCGCAAGATGCTCGTGCCGAAGACCTCGCCAGCTTTCTCTGCACTTGGTCTCCTGATCGCCGACTATGGGGTCGATCTCCAACGCTCGTATATCAGCCCCTCGGGCCGGGCCTCGCCCGGACGCATCGCAGAGCTTTTCAGGGAGATGGAGGCACAGGCAGAGCGCGAGCTCAGGGTTGCGGGACTGAGACCCCAGGACCTTGACCTGCGTCGCTATCTGAATCTCTGCTATCCCGGCCAGACCTTCGACATGTCCGTGCCCCTCGCGATGAGCAGCGTCGGTGGTGAGATCGGTGCGGCAACCCTGGCCGCCACAGTCTCGGCATTTCACGATCTGCACGAGGAGCTCCACACCTACGCAGTCCGCGAAGAAGAACCGATCTTGCGCTCCGTCCGCCTCCAAGCCACAGGCCGCACCCCGAAGCCCATGGTTCATCGATGCCCGAGGGCTTCGACCTCCGCCGCGCATTCTGTGCGGAACCGCCGTCCCGCATGGTTCGACGGCCGCTTCGTGGATACGCCCGTCTACGATGGCGACCGGCTCGGTTTCGGACACCGCCTCGAAGGTCCTGCCATCGTGGAAGAGCGTTTCACTACGCTTGTGCTCTATCCCGGCCACACCGCGGAGCTCGACGAGCACGGCAACTACGTCGTGACGGTGCCCTAGCGTGAGCTTCGAGACCATCCGCCTTGAGAAGAGAGACGGGGTGTCATGGCTCGTGCTGGCGCGACCAGACCGGGGGAACGCGATCAACGGGTTGATGTCGCGCGAACTGCCAGCCGCCTGGGAAGAGATTAAGCGCGACGCGAGTATCTCCGTGGTGATCGTGACCGGGGACGGCGACCGCGCGCTCTGTACGGGCTTCGACGTTGCAGACGTGGCCTCAGGCACAGCGACTGTAGGTGCACCCGAGGATCGGGGTACCCTCGCGGCATTGCGCTTCACGGCGCTTCAGAATCGCTGCTGGAAGCCCGTGGTTACGGCCGTGAACGGGATGGTGACCGGCGGCGGCCTCCACTTCCTGGCCGACAGCGATCTCATCATTGCGTCGGACAGAGCGACCTTCTTCGATAACCACGTCCGGGTGGGCTTGGTATCGGGTGCGGAACCGATTGGCCTTGCGCGCCGCGTACCGCTCGAGGCCGTTCTGCGCATGGCCTTCCTCGGTGGAGCGGAGCGCATGAACGCGCGGCAAGCCAAGGCGATCGGCCTGGTCTCGGAGGTTGTGCCGCATCACGAGCTTAGGCCGCGTGCGGAACAGCTCGCGCAGCAAATTTTGGAGAACTCGCCAACCGCCATGGCGCGGACGAAGCAAGCGATCTGGGAAAGCCTCGATGTCGGGCTCGACGAAGCGGTCGAGCGCGGCTGGAAGGTGATTGAGGGCTATCGGGGCCACCCCGATGCGGCCGAAGGGGCGAGGGCGTTCGCCGAGCGGCGCAAGCCACGATGGATGCCGCTCTCGACGCCCTAGGAGATTCATGAGCTACGAGACCTTGCTGATCGAGCGGGCGGGCCATGTGGCCACGCTCACCCTGAATCGCCCTGAGCGGATGAATGCGTTCGATTCTCGCATGCGCGATGAACTGCCTCGCGCATGGGATGAGCTCGCGGAAGACACCGAGGTGTGGTGCGTGATCGTGACGGGCGCGGGCGATCGCGCCTTCTGCGCGGGCATGGACCTTCGGGAGCCCGCCGCACCACCGTCGCGCCCTGGCGAGAAGGTGGCGCGCGTCCGCCTCACCGCGCTCGACTGCGAAGTCGGTAAGCCTGTCATCACCGCAGTGAACGGCGTGTGCGCCGGCGGCGGTCTGGCGTTTGTGGCCGACAGCGACCTGGTCCTCTGCTCGACGAACGCGAGCTTCACCGATGCCCGCACCGGTGCTGGGCAGGTCTCGATTCATGGGACCCTCCGCCTCGCACGCAGAATTCCTTTGGAAGCCGTCTTGCGCCTGGTGCTCCTCGGCAAGGCCGAGCGTGTTTCTCCCCAGCGCGCGCTCGAGATCGGCTTGGTGGGTGAAGTTGTGCCACAGGGAGATCTGCTGCCGCGCGCGCATGCTCTGGCCGAGGCCATCGTGGCCAACTCACCCGCAGCGATCTTCCACAGCCGATTCGCGATCTGGGACAGCCTCAACTATGGATTGCACGATGCGCTCGAGCGCGGCTTCGAGGTCGTGACGCGATTTGCGCGCGAGTATCCCGACGCGATGGAGGGCACTCGGGCCTTCGTGGAACGTCGACCTCCGCGCTGGACCTACGCGCCCCCACCCGGTCGCCGCAAGGACCTGGCGAAGCGCTAGGGGGCGTCGATCCGCCATGCGCAACGCGGCCGCCATCATCGGCATTGGGCAAACCGAGTTCGCGAAGGATATCGGACGACCCGAGCGCACCATCGCGCTCGAGGCGATCCGCGCTGCGCTCGACGACGCAGGTGTCACGCCGACTGAAGTAGATGGCCTCGTGCGATTTAACCTCGAGACCACGAGCGAAGTCGAGATTGCACGGAACCTCGGCATCCCGAATCTTCGTTTCTTCGCCGAGGTGGGGTACGGGGGTGGGGCAGGCTGCGCAATCGTGGGCCTCGCCGCGATGGCGATCGCCACGGGTCGCGCGCAGGTCGTGGTCTGCTGGCGCGCACGCAACCGCGGGTCGGGTGGACGCCCCTGGGCGGGGACGGGGATGCGCGTGGGCGGAGACTATCAGTGGAGCGTTCCCTTTGGCCTCGTGCGTCCGGTGGACCAGATCGCCATGCTCGCGCGCAGACATATGCACGAATACGGAACCACAAGCCGGCAGCTTGGTGCTGTCGCAGTGGCGTTCCGCGGGCACGCGGCGCGCAATCCACAGGCACTCCAGCGCACGCTGATCACCGTCGAAGACCACCAGGCGTCACGGCTTGTGGCGGACCCTTTGCGCAAGCTCGACTGCTGCCTCGAGACGGATGGTGCGGTGGCGGTGGTCGTAACCTCGGCGGACCGTGCGCGCGATGCACAGGGACGCTCTGCGCTGATTCTCGCTGCCTCGCAGGGGACGGGCCCCGAGCACGTCGTGATGACCGCTTACCACGCGGCGCGGCCGCTCGAGACGCCGTCGACCTGGGCTGCGCGCGACTTGTTTGCCGCAGCCGGAGTGATGCCTTCCGACATCAACGTCGCCCAGTTCTACGATGCGTTTACACCCCTCGTCCTGATGTCGCTCGAGGAGTATGGCTTCTGCAAGCGCGGCGAGGCGGGCCCCTGGGCAAGCGCGGGCGGCCTTTCTTGGCCGGAAGGCGAGCTGCCTTGCAACACCAGCGGGGGTGGTCTTTCGGAGGCCTACGTCCACGGGATGAACCTGGTCGCTGAGGGTGTCCGGCAGATTCGCGGCGTATCCACGGCCCAGGTGACGGACGCGAGTTTGTGTCTCATAACGAGCGGAGCGGGGGTGCCCACCAGTGCCCTTCTGCTGGCACGACCGTGAACGCTGCCGAGCGTCCTCTCCCGCTCCCCGATATAGATACGGCACCCTTTTGGACCGCGGCCGCCCAGGGCGAGCTCTCCATGCAGTGCTGTTCGACTTGTCGCGCGTTGCGCTTTCCGCCACGTCCGATGTGCCCGCGCTGCCGCTCGCTCGATGCCATCTGGAAGAGCGTCTCGGGCCGCGGGACGGTCTGGAGCTACGTCGTTTGCTACCCCCCGGTGCTTCCGGCGTTCGCAGATCGTGCGCCCTATCCCGTGGTATTGGTCGAGCTCGCTGAGGATCCGGCGCTGCGCATGGTGGGCGGGATCTCGGATTGTCCCCCCGTTCGCCTGCGCATCGGACTCCCCGTCCAGGTCTGGTTCGAGCACGCCGCGCAGGGCGTCTGGCTCCCCCAATGGCGACCGGTGGATCCCGCGACACCCGTCTCTGGTCCGTGATAGGATATATCTGACGACCCGTCAGCAAGTGAAATGATCTAAATTATTGAACGATAAAGAGATTTGTAATCACAAAATGGTCTGGTAAGCATCGGGTAAGCACCACAGGTCAGACTCGGGCGTACGTGGTCGTAGCCGCTCGGCGACGCGAGCGAAGCTTACGACTCGACGAGCCACCAATCTTAGGAGTTCGGCATGGGGGGTCTCATCGCAGTACACTTTCGAGTCCGCGTCCACCACCTCACTGCCCGTATGGCGTCCAGGGCGCTGCGCCCTGGACGGTAGGCGTATCGCTGGACCCATCCGAAGGCTTCGATCGCTTTGACGAGCAGCCAGTCGAGCTCCTGGGGCGGGGCTCCGCGCGCGTCGCAATGGGCTGCGCACACCGATTGGGCCACGCGGTTCAGTTTTTGAGCGGCCCGAGAACGGCCGCTGGCCGCCAATCCGATAGC
>DATFYN010000017.1:0-2078 GCA_035315025.1 Myxococcota bacterium | reverse complement strand
CGCGGGTACGCGTTGAAGTAGTTGAAGTAGTCGTGCGCAATTCTCGCTGGTCACGCTGTTTCGTGACGGCTCTTGTAGCTCACATGGGACGTCAAAACGGCGTGCTCGATCCCTGCAAAGGTCGGCCACGCCCGCGCGGCGGCAGGCGCGCCGATGAGGCGTGGTCCGCGTGCTCCTCGATTGCCGTGATCGGTGCACCTCAGTAGAATTTGTTGATGCTCACTCGCATCTACGTGGACAACTTCCGGTGCCTTGTGAACTTCGAGTGTCACCTCGGGGCGCAGCAACTCATCCTCGGTGGGAACGGTGCTGGGAAATCCACGCTGTTCGATGTTCTAGGGCTGCTGCGAGACTTCTGTGTGCGCGGAGAACCGCCCGACGGCCGCTTCATGGGGCGTACGCGTACGCGGTGGCTGGGCGTTCGGACGCAGACCTTCGAGCTGGACGTATCGGGTAACGGCGGGACGTATCGGCTTCGCCTTGAACTCGACTCGTGGGGAAGTCCCCAGCGACCACGCGTCCTGAAGGAGGAAGTGACCTATTCCGGCAGTCCGATCTTCCGCTTCGAGAGCGGAGAGGTCCACCTCTTCAACGACCGGTCTGAGGGCAAGGTGAAGTATCCTTTCGACTGGCACCGCTCCGCTTTGGCCACGGTCACCGAGCGCAAGGACAACACGAAGCTCTCTTGGTTCAAGCGCTGGCTGGGCAGCGTGCTTGTCGTAAGCCCCGACCCGCGCCGGATGTCAGGCATCGCGGCGCAGGAGGTCAGGAGCCCGGACCAGTACCTGGCCAACTTTGCGGACTGGTATCGTCATCTGCGCCAAGAAACAGACGACTTCGAATACATCAAGGACCTCCGCGAAGTCATCAGCGGGTTCGTGGCGATGCGCCTTGAAGATGCGGGCGAACGCCGCCGCGAGATCAAAGTGAAGATGGCTGACTCGGCGAACGGGACGGGCGAAACTGAGGACCCCGAATATCTTCTTGGTGAGCTATCTGAGGGCCAGCGTGTGCTCATCGGACTGTATGCCGTTCTCCACTTCGGCCTCAAGCCGGAAACCACTGTTTGCTTCGACGAGCCAGACAACTTCATCGCGCTTGGAGAAGTGCTGCCCTGGCTCACGAAAGTGCTCGACCGTACCCAGGAGGACGAACCGGCACAAGCACTCATCGCCTCGCACCACCCTGAGCTTTTGAATCGCATGGCATTCGCCGAGGGACTCTTGCTCGAGAGGCCCGATGGGCGCCTGGTACGAGCTCGTCGCTTTGACGATCCGTCGCAGACAGGTCTCTCGGCCGCGGAGTTGATGGTGCGGGGGTGGGAGCGTGAGTGAACGCGTCTCGGAGATGATCTTACTGTGCGAGGACGACGCTCAGGAGCAACTGGTCCGCTTCTATCTGAAGAAGTCCGGGCTCAATACAACACCACCCTGCTTCATCCCCATCAATGCGAGCCGCAGCCACCAAATCCACGGGTGGGCTCGCGACAATCCCGAGCCCGGTCCGACCTGTGTCGACTCGCTTCGCGCATCACTAACACAATGGCGGAAGATCGGATAATCGCTCCGAGCAGTGCGGAGCGCGCAGAATTCTCGGAGATACTCGCAGTCGCGAACAACTTGCATGTTCCTTTGTCAGCGCGCTGACTCATGGACCGCGATCTATCCCTCGCGCTTCCAGGCACTGAAGGGTGGCAGTCGAGCTGCCTATGGGGAGAACTGGCCACGAACTGGCCACGAACTCAATCTGGGCGAACTAGAATAGCTGCGAGGGGAATCGAATTTCGCAGATCTCCGATGGTTTCCAAATCGGGGGCGAGGCTCCTGCCGAGCCGACCGTAATCCAGTGAGAATGAGCAGGCTCGCCAGTGGCCTTGCCCTCCCGATCACGGTCGAAATCCGAAAATGAAACGGCCCTGGGCGGCCGCCTGGCACGGCTTGACCCTGATGCATTGGAACATCTAAGATAAAGCCTCTTAAAGATGCGGGGCCGTACCGGGACGACGAGGAGCTTTCTCGACGCCAACCGGCATTGCCTTGGAGCGAACGCACATCTGATTGCGCCTCGAGCGTCATCAT
>DATFYN010000016.1:0-2565 GCA_035315025.1 Myxococcota bacterium | reverse complement strand
CAACCATCTGCTGCGCAGTCCACGCCGCTGTCGGATGGGAGGTCACGTGGACGTGGAGAAGCCTGCGTCGTTCGAGGCCTAACACGACGAACACGTAGAGCAGCCCGAAGGTGACGGTCGATACCACCGCGAAGTCGATTGCGATCGCGTCCCGGCGATGATTTCGTAGGAACCTCGGTGATCACTTCAAAACCGGCCAACGATGGTCGGGTGAAAACCGGCCAACGGAGAGGCTCGGGACGAGTGTGATTTAGCGGTTCGCCTCTGCCTCCTGCAAGGCCGTGGTTGTCGAGAGCTTGGTCCGCCAGCTCTTAGGCCCGCACTTGAGGACATGGGCGTGGTGGAGGAGGCGGTCGAGCATGGCCGTGGTGGCCGCGGTATCGCCAAGGAGCTTGCCCCAGTCCTCGACAGGTCGATTGGAGGTGAGCATCGTGCTGGCACGCTCGTAGCGGCGCATCACGATCTCGAGCAGATCCTCGGCGGCGGTGGGCGGCAGCTTGCGCATGGCGAGGTCGTCGGCGATGAGCAGTGGGACGGTGCTCATCGCGGTGAGGTACGCCTTGCGTGTTCCGTCGAGCGTGGCGTCGGCAAGCTCTTCGAGCAGCACGTGGACCTCGCGGTACGCGACCTTGTGTCCTTGCTGGATGGCTGCCAGGCCAAGGGCCTGAGCCAGGAGGCTCTTTCCCGTGCCCGGCGGGCCGAGCAGGAGGACGTCCTCGTACTTTTCGACGAAGCGCGCAGTGGCGAGGTCGAAGACGAGGCGGCGATTCATCTTCGGGTTGAAGTCGAAGTCGAAGCGCTCGAGCGAGGCCTTGGGATCGCGGAAGCGGGCCTCCTTGATGCGGCGGGCGAGCAGCCGGTCCTGACGGCAGACGAGCTCGTCTTGGACGAGAGCCGAGGCAAGATCGATGGGAGCGCGGCGCTCGCTCTGGGCCTCGAGCAGCCGCGTCTCGAGGGTGGCGGCCATGCCCGAGAGACGGAGCTTGCGCAGGGCATGGTCGAGTTCGATGAGATTCATCCACGGTCTCCTTTTTTTTCGTTTTGACTGAGACGCTCGATGGCGTCGCGGTACAGGGTGAGCTGACGGATCAAGGGATCGATCTGCTTGAGGGCGGGTGCGGGAGGCGCAGAAGCTCGGCGCGCGAGGAAGCGCTGGACGAAGCGGTAGGTCGGCACGCCGAGCTCGAGGGCCGCAGTGCAGGCCTCGTGGGTAGCCTCGGACCCGTGCTTCTTGGCCAGAGCGAGCACACCCAGGATGCGGCGCACGCCGGCCTCGCCATCGTGCTGGTAGATCTTGTGACACACGAGGTCGATGCTCTCGCCGGCGCGTGCTGCGCGAGCCAAAAGCGCAAGCGTCGTCGGCGGTGTCCGTGTGGAACGGTCCTCGTCCTTCTGACGCCTTCCTCCGGGCTTCTGGCGGACATACTCGCGCAGGAGCGTTCGCGTCTTGGGATCGAGCAGGCGGACGTGGAGGCTGTCCCACTGGACATGGACCTCCCGGCCGAGCCAGCCCGGAGGCGCGTGGTAGTAGGCCTGGTCGACCTCGACGGCGCCGTCGAGGTGCACGGTGCGGCTCCCAAAGCGATAGAAGCGGAAGGGCTCCAGGGGGAGAGGCTGCAAGTGGGGCTTCTCGTCGGAAAACATGGCTGCGACTTGGCGCTTGGTCGTGCCGTGGATGCGGGTATCGGCCCAACGCTCCTCCCAGCGATCGAGATACGTCTGGGCCGCGTCGGGGTGCTCGAAGCGGAGTCCTCGCAGTGCGCGCTGGGCGTGGTCGACAGAGCGCTCGACCTTGCCCTTGCGATCTGGGTGGTATGGCCGACACGGGAGTGCGACGACGCCGTAGTGCGCGAGCAGATCGCGGTAGAGCGGGTTGAGCGCCGGGTCGTAGACGTCGGGCGTGAGTACGCCTTCCTTTAGGTTGTCGAGCACTACCGTATGGACACTGCCGCCGAGGCGGCGGAAGGACTGCTCGTGCAGGCGCGCCCACACCTCACTGCTCGAGCGCCAGGTGAGTAGCCGCACGGACTTGCGGCTGTAGCCAAGCGTCAGCACGAAGAGCCGCATCCGGCGGTACTTCCCGCTCTCGGGGTGCCGCACCATGGGCCCGTCCCCGCCGTAGTCGACCTGGGCCTCCTCCCCCGGCGCGGTCTCGATCACGGGATGGGCTTCGGGATCGCCGGCGTGCTCGGCGCGCAGCCGGCGCACGAAGCGCCGCATGCTCGAGTAGCTCGCCGTAAAGCCGTGGTCGTCGACGAGATCGCGGTAGATCGCGAAGGCGTCGCGCCCGCGGCCGACGGCGAGTGTGATCCACTCGCGATAGGGCTCGCAGGAGCTCGCGCGCAAGCTGTAGCGCTGGGGCGGCGGCCACGTCCCTGCCGCCTCAGCCGGGGTATTGCCGAGGGCAGGGTCGGTGATCGCTTCGTTGGCCGGATTTGAAGGTGGCTGGCGACCCCATCCGCGCGGAGGGCGCACGCCGATCCCCGCCGCCTTGAGATAGGCGCTCGCGGTCTCCCGACGAACGCCCGTCGCCTCCTCGATGCGCCGCAGCGGCCATCCCAGCCG
>DATFYN010000015.1:0-4872 GCA_035315025.1 Myxococcota bacterium | reverse complement strand
ACGCAGGGCGTTCCGCTCCACGTAGCGAACGACCTGGTAGAAGTAGTCTTCTGTTTCCACCGGGAAACACTTGTAACGCCCTTGATAGAGATGGCCGTACCCGATCTCGTGACGATGCTCCTTCCACCGTTTCACATGCGTGTTGGTCACTTGCTCCATGAACGCGGGATGGCTGTCACCTTCCATCTTCGCCTTCGCACCCTTCACTTCGCCTCGCGTGGTCTCGGGTCGTTGGGAAGGGGTAGGAGCTTGTCGGTAACCCGCCCGTAATGCTGGTACGCGCCCCAGCTTGAGGACTCCTTCCGAAACTCGAAGACGGCACGGCGTGCTTCCTTCAACGAGTCGCCGATGGTGGCCGGGGGCGACTTGCCGATGACCGCATCACCGTTGCCCGGATGCTTAAGGCCTAAGGCCCGGGTGTAAAACCACCTCGCGCATTCTCGGGCACACGCGTCGTTTACCTGCCACCCGGTACCGATAAAGTTCGGGATCCCACGAGCGAAGAAAGCCTGCGCGAGCCCGACGAGCTGGCCCCGCTGCTCGTTGTGGCTGGTCGCGACGGCTGAAAAGCAAGCATTAGCGAAGACCAGGCGCGGGACCTGGCGCACACGGAATATCTCTTGCGCGGAAAGAAGGCAATCTTGATCGAAGACCCACCCCGCCCTGCGCGCTTTGCGGTCGAATTCACCGTGGCCGGCGTAATGGATCACGTCGAAGTGCTCATTCACGATCAGTAGCGCGAGCTTGAGCGGGTCGCAGGGCTCGGCGCTCACTATCCAGCCTCCCAGTTGGCGCAGCCCTTCAAGCACGGGGGCTACCTCCTCCGCGTTCTGATGGGAGCCGATCCGAACGGTCACCTTGAATACGTATTCGCCCTCCCACACTTTCCGGGCATGGTCAAGCACATCAACGACTACCAAGCCTTCCTCGCGCGCATGGGGCAGGGAGAATTTCCCGGGCGCGGGATCGGCAATGACGAGGACCTTATGGACCCGATTCAGAGGCGGAGGCGAGCCCGGCGATAGGGAAAACAGCGTGCGGAACTGTCGCGACACGCCCACTCTGGTGCCCAGGAAGCTCGTCTTGGAATACTTCTTGTGCGCCGCCATCTCCCAGGGAAAGGCGGCCGTGGTCTCGTCCACTTCGATGGTCAGGTCAATATCGCCCTCCGTGAGTTTCCGAAAGTCGTCCGGGATCAGATAATTGGCGAAGAACGTCCCGAAGGCTTCCCGCTCGTCGGGTGAGGACTCGCTCGTCATCCGGTCCGGGAGTTCGCGTACCAGGTAGGCGTTGACCTCGTTCTCGCGGACGGTGACGGCGGCGACATCCGACATTCCGGAGAATTCAAACACCTCGGTGCCCGTCGTCCCGACTGCGGCGGTAGTCGCAGGCGAGATCGCTGGCGGTGCAGTCGATCTCTTGGTGACTCGGAGCAGGTTCACCGGTACATACGGGTCGACATCGATGGCGTTCGACTCGGGTAGCGAGTCCGGATCTACGTTGTCTCCGCGGGCCACCTCCAACTGGAATCCCGGAATCGATCGCTCCTCGCCAACAGCCTTGAACGCTTCGAGGATGTGCTCGGCCTTTTCCTTGTCGTTCTCGACGAGCGAGATGAACAGAGGGTGCTCAGCCGACTCTTGGAAGCGCTCCCTCTTGTAGGTCACCGCGTCCGCAATCACGCGAAACCGCTCGTAGCCATCGACGATTCCCTCCAGGAGCCCCTGAACCGCCTGACCAATGGAAAGCTCGTTCCGACGCGTGCCGATGAGCATGGTGCTGAACTGATCGTGCCCCATGGACTTGACCGCCACGGTCACGTTCGACATCAGGTAGCGCAGGTCGTCAGCGGCAAGGTTACCTGGCTCGCCCAATCCCGCCATCAACAAGGCATCCACTTTAACCCTTCCGGCTTCTCGGCTCCGTTGCACGTTAACGGGAACGAGCTGGCCCAGGCCCGATCCGATCATGCCAAGGTCAACGGCGCGCGTTAGCCAGGAGTCGAGTTGGCGGTCGAATGCCTTGGCGGGACCGGCAAGGGCCATCCCCTCATAGCGGGGGCAAATGGCGACCGGCACTTTCACGTTGGTGTAGCCCCCACAGATGACTTCGACATGGACCACAACGTCGTGGGGCCCTGCCGCGGGCGGTGGCGCCGCAGGCGCCGCCTCAGGCTGCGGCCGTGCCAAGCCGTCGGTCCGGATCTCATGGTTCGCCGCGGTATCCGACGCGGCTGCTACCGCAGCCGGCTCATTGGGCGGTACCGGGTGCGCCGTGTTGTTCCCGCTCGAGACTCTTACCCCGTTCCCGCCAACGCCTGTTCCCGCTTGATTTCGTGCCATAAAAGCCCCCCGCTGTGCCAATCTGGTTCCCATCAACGTGGTGGGCAAATTTGTAATGCTTCCGGGCTGCTCGTCGAACTATCTTCAATGTCGGACTCAATCGTCGAAGACCGCGGAATACGGGACCCGTTTGAAACCGGGCGGAGTCTTCTCGTCGGCGCGGGCGACTCGAACACGCGGCGGGGTCGGCTTCGCCGTGGCCAGCCGCTCCCAGTCGTATTCGTAGACCTGAGCGAGATAAGATGTACTGATTCTGGAACAAAACGCTCTGCTTGGCGGATTGGATCAGCTTGAGCGCGTTCTCGGCGTAGTTGTCGGGAGTGAGCAATGGCTGGACCTTCAGCCGTCGCTCCAGTCGTAGCGGCTGAAAAAATTGTGGCGGCTCGGCGAACTCGATGGCCTCTTCTTCTTCGGGCACGAACAAGTCGGGCAGCGCGAACGACTCTGGCTCGGCCGCGGCTGCAGTCAGCTCGTAGTCGCGCTTGATGTACGTCTCGTAGGCCGATGAGAGGGTGTCATTCTCGATGATCGCATGATAGTCGCGGTTGTATTTCCGCTGGAAGCCAGGGGGAAGCGGGCCGGGGGGGTCGTTGAACGGGTGAACATCGGGCTGGTTTGACGACTGCCAGTTGCCGCTGGAGAGCCAGAAGGTTTTGCCATCGCGCACGGCCACCTTGATGTGATAGGCCGAGGCCCATTGGCCATCGGGATGCGCCTTCGAGACGAGGGTTGCCCACGACATCTGAAAACGATCGCCCATCTTCTTTTCGAGCGGGGCGATGACCTTCTTTTCCTCGTCGAGGTCGTGAGCCTTCACCCCCGATTTCGCCGGCTTCTCGGGGATCGGGTGCAGCACCAGCTCGAGCCGGCGCCCCTCCGGCACGACCGCAGCGCGGACAGCCTCGAAGATATGGGGCGCGGTGAACTGGTACATGGCGACCGTGAGCCGCTCTTCGGTGCTGGCGAGAAAGGACTCGAGTTCACTCCAGCCGGCCTCGGGGCTCACGCAAACAGTGAGCTTCATCTTCTCGTCCACGAGCGGCAACTGAGGCGGATCGAGTGGTTCGTAAACGCCGGTCTTGGGCAAGGCGAATTCCACCGGTTCCTCGCCGATCAAAAGCGTTTCCAGCGGCGAGGTCAGCGCGGCCGAGAGTACGCCGAACGCCATCGGTCCCTCGTCACGCTGGATCGCCGCTATCTGCTCATCGACTGAAGCGTCGGTCACGCTGACCGGCACGCCCAACTGTCGCGCCAGCCCGGCCGCGTCAAGTGATTCCGTGCCCGGTCTGATCGCCACCACGACCGCGGGAACCGGCGCGCTCGCGACGGTATAGTCGTACCCGGGCCTGACCGCGATGACGTCGGCCACCTTGGCCAACGCCTGACGGGCGGGGCCAAGCGCCTTTACGATCGGCTCGAAAAGAGCGCGTACCGCTCCAGAAATCTCGGGCACAGCTGCCTCACTCATGACGTACCTCTAATCATCGGGCATCCCAGGTCGACTCTCGTCCGCCGGCGCCCCTCCCGCGCGGACTCGCCTTCAAGCATCACACACGCCTCGAAAACCAAGGGCCAACGGCCTCATCCGTTCAACACTTCGTTGCGGATGCGAACTGCTGGATCACCCAGCACCACGTAGTTCTGGGCATCATTGCGCTCCATCCAGTAATTGACCAGGTCTCTGTCACTCGGCTTGGCCGCAGCAGGGGCCATCGGTGACAGCAAATTCAAGAGGTGTACGGAAAGCGCCGAGTAGCGTCCGCCAAAATTCTGTTGGACCGCGTAGCCCGCCGGGGCACCGCCCAGTGTGAAAGTGAGAGTGTTAATGAAAGTGCGAATCTGCGGGCCGGTAGCGCTGGGCGGTCGAATCGAGAAAGTCCATGCGCGGTCGACATGACCGATAACGGCCAGGGCCCCGCCGTTGGGATGTGCCAGAAGCCGGCGCGGCAGGGCGGCGACGAAGGGCTGCGAGGCGAGCTTCAACGCTGTCTTCGCGTCGTTAGGGTCCCTCCGGAACTGATCGATATCGGGGGTCCCCGCGCCGAAGCAGGCGAAGACGAACGCGATCATGCCGCCGACCGTCGCGTCGTCGGGCACGTCGGAGGCGGTTAGGTAGTGGTCGGGCCGCATGGTGCCGAATCCCGGCCAGTCTTGGCACAGCAGGGCGCCCTGCAGGTCGAGCTGGTTGGCCGCTCCCGCCTTCGGCCAAAGCCCGTGCGAGGCGGTGAACAAAAGCGCGGGGGGCCTTCCGGAAGTGAGCGTCGCCAGGAGGTTGGCCTTGGTAGCATCGTGCGCGCCTAGCAGTTTGCGTCCGTAGCCAACCTGTTCGTGCACCGGCTTCTTCAGAGACGGTGCCTTGGGGTCGTCGATACCGTTGGCCAGGGGCTCGATGAGATCGTTGACGCTCAGGTTGGTGGCGGGGTCCGCCGGATGGGAGGTACCCCAATAGACAACCTCTTTAGAGTTCTTCACCGCGCTGGCGGTCTCGTACACGACGACCGACCGCGCGTAGAACGCGTAACCGGACGCC
>DATFYN010000014.1:0-7876 GCA_035315025.1 Myxococcota bacterium | reverse complement strand
GGCCTCGAGCGCCTGCAGTCGCCGAGGAACCTGATGTTCCTCGAGCGTGCCTATCCGACGGAACTCGTACCGAACCGCGATCTTGGCGTTCAGTTCTGGGGGATCCTTGGAGAGCACAGCAATGTGACAGCGCCGGCCGGGGGCGGGCTCCTCACCTATCAGTTCGGTGTTTTCAACGGATCGCCAGACAACACGTCGGTCAACAACGGCGATACCGCCACCTCGAATTCCAAGGAGATCGTGGGACGTCTATTCACCCAACCCTTCGTGGGCTGGGGCCCCGCGTTCCTGAAAGGGTTCGGTGTGGGTGTGGCCGGGAGCTACGGGAGACAAGATCAGTCGCTGGCCTCGCTGAAATTTACAACGTCTGCCATGGACACCTTCTTCACCTACACCCCGCTCCCGGTGAAGGGCCTCCCCGCGATTGTGATGGGAGACGGGCCGCAGAATCGAATCATGCCGCAGGCCTACTTCTACTACGGACCGTTTGGATTCATGACCGAATACGTCCTCGAGTCCGAGCGGCTGGTCCGTGGGCCGAGCAATGTCTTCGCATCGAACTGGGCGTGGCAGGTGGCCACGAGCTGGGTACTGACAGGAGAGGACGCCTCCTACGACGGCGTGATCCCGCGCGCCCCGCTCACCCTCAGCGGAGAGGGATTCGGCGCGTTCGAGCTCGCCGCGCGGTTCCATGAGATCACCTTCGACAGTGATCTATTCCCCCTGTTCTCGAATCCCAGCACTTCTGCGAGACGCGCGCGGGCGGTTACCGTCGGTCTCAACTGGTATATCAACCGCAACCTAAAGCTCCAGTTCAACTACGAGCGCACCCTGTTTCAGGGAGGCGCGCCGGGCGGAGGGGACATGGGGTCAGAGGACGCCTTTCTCACGCGCTTCCAGCTCGCGTTCTAGGCACGCAGGCGCGAGGAAGGGAAGGGGACCGGTCGCGAACCGGGCTCTTACGCGCCCGGCGGATCTCCGCCTGCCCGCAGGAGTGCGCAGCACCTGAGCTCTTGCGGCCGTAGCGGTTGAAAGATCCCGTTCTTTGGTCCGCTTTCAGGGAAGAGCTGGGAGCGCTAGGCCACGGCGTAGACGCAGTGGCCGCCGATCCAGGTTTCGCGCACCTTGGCATTCGGCCCAAACACAAAGAAGTCTGCACGCGCGCCGACCCGCAGCGTCCCCCGCTCCGCTTCGATGCCGAGAAGGCGCGCCGGCCGGAGCGTCGCCGCGGCGATCGCCTCGTGGAGCGAGAGGGCCCCGAACTCCCGCGCGTTCTCGAGGGCTTGGTCGAGAAAGAGGCGGCTCCCGGCGAGGCGACCCGTCGGCAGGCGAAGGGCGATCCCGTCATCGCGAATCTCGCCCGAGCCAAAGGAAGAGAGGCTTGTCGCCAGCGGATCGATCTGGTCCGTAATCAACAGGAGGCGCTCGCCCTTCGCCCGCACCGCAAGTCGCACCATCGCGGGGTGGACGTGCACACCATCGCAGATGAGATCGCAAGAGAGGCGGTCTTCGGTGAGCGCGACTCCCGCCACTCCGAGATCCCGGTGGTGGACCGGCCCCATTGCGTTAAAGAGATGCGTCACGTGACAGAGGCCTGCGTCGATCGCCGCCAAAATTTCTCCTTGACTTGCCAGGGAATGACCCATCGCGGCGACGATTCTGGCCCGTGAAAGCGCGGCAAGGAGAGCCCCGGCGCCGGGCACCTCAGGCGCGAGCGTCACCATGCGGAGGGTGCCGGCGCTTTGCCTAATCACCTCCTCCACCTCTCTTGGATCTGCGGGACGGATCGCGCTCGTGGGCTGCGCTCCGGCTGCGCCGGGGGCAATCCATGGACCTTCGAGATGAATCCCGATGGGCTCCGCCCCCGGCCACGAGCCTTTTGCAACCGCCGGCGCGAGGGCCAACAGCATGGCGTGGAGCTCGGGGCCAGGCAGCGCCACGGTCGTCGCGAGAAAGCTCGTGGTCCCGTGAGGCACGAGGGATGCGCTTGCCCGCTCGAGACAGGAAACGGCGTCAAGGCTTCCCGCAAACGGGAGCGCGCCGTGAAAATGCAGATCCACAAGCCCCGGAGCGAGCCCGGCGCCGCCGAGGTCGACGCGCTCCGCGTCGATGGACGCAGCCTCCTCGGCGCGCGGCCGCCCGGCGATCCGGCCCGCTTCCACGAGCAGCGCGCCCTCCCGAGGCACACGCGCCTCCGGATCGAAAAGGCGCGCATTCATCAGCAAGAGGCGCGTCATGCGCACGCAGTCTACCGGAGGGAAACGGCGCAGGCCGGGCCTCAAGAGCGCGCTCCGGGGCACCGATTTAACGGGCCGGTGAGGAGGCGGGCACCGCGTGGCATTCGAGGACGATCTCCAGGTCCTAGAGACGAAGCTCAAGCAGCTGAAGCTCGACTACGAGCAGTATTTCCTAGGCACCCGGCCCCGAGAGCCCGCCCAGGGACGCAGTGAAGTGCAGAAGCTCTTCACGATCTACCAGAACACCCCGATCCAGAACACCGCGCTGCGCTTCCGATTCAACAGCCTGTGCGCGCGATATTTTGCGCTGCGTCGCCAGTGGGACCAGGTGCTGCGTCAGATCGAGGAAGGCACCTACAGCCGCCACATCTTCAAGGCCAATCTCCATGACCGATTGCGCTCGGGGAAGGCCGCTCCCGCCGTCGCTTCTCCGCCCGCCCCCGCGGAAGTCACTCCGACCTTCAAAGAGGTCTACGAGGACTACCTTGCCGCGTGTCGAAGCACGGGGGAGGACACACGCAGCCTCAGCCGGGAGCGCATGGACAAGGTCCTGAAGGGTCAGGCCGACGCGATCCGCAAACAGTACGGCTGCGAAGACGTGCGGTTTCGGGTGGTGGTCGAAGGTGGCAAGGCCAGGTTGAAGGCGACGCCTGTCGGCGGGCGACGCTCTTCCGCGTAGCCAGGCCAGCTCCCAGGAGCCTACGCGCGCTTTGCCACGGCGATGCGAACAATCGCACGCTGCAGCGAGGCTCCCGCGACCCGCACGACCGCCTCTTCGTGGTGCAGGCGCTCGACGCCGGCAAGCTCCCGCTCCGCGCGCTCCCGGGCGCGCTCGGCCCGTGCGACGTCGATATTCGAGGCGAGTTCGCAGGCCTCCGCCGTCACCACGATCTCGTTGTTCGTCACCTCTGCGAAGCCTTCGGAGAGCGCGGCAAAGAGCAGGGCCGCCCCATGGCGCCGGATCTCCACCTCGCCGATCCGCAGCGAGGAGAGAAAGCGCTCGTGCCCCTCGAGCACCATGAAATCGCCCTCCGCGCCGGGTAGCAGCACGGATTCGACCGGCCCACGGAACACCTCTCCGTCGGGCGTCACGATCACGAGTTCGAGCGACACAAGAACCCTCACTAGGCCAGGCGCTTGGCCTTCTCGATCGCTTCTTCGATCGTTCCCACCATGTAGAAGGCCTGCTCCGGCAGGTCGTCGTGCTTGCCCTCGAGGATTTCCCGAAAACCGCGGATCGTGTCCTCGAGCTTCAGGTACTTGCCCGGAGTTCCGGTGAATTGCTCCGCCACATGGAAGGGCTGAGAGAGGAAGTTCCGCAGCTTGCGCGCGCGCGCCACGGTGAGCTTGTCGTCCTCCGAGAGCTCGTCCATCCCGAGGATGGCGATGATGTCCTGGAGGTCCTTGTACTTCTGGAGCTGCTGCTGGACGGAGCGGGCCACCCGGTAGTGCTCCTCCCCCACCACCTGCGGGTCGAGGATTCGGCTCGTGGAGTCGAGCGGATCCACCGCCGGGTAGATGCCGAGCTCCGCAATCTGCCGCGAGAGCACGGTCGTGGCGTCAAGGTGCGAGAACGCTGTCGCCGGTGCCGGGTCCGTGAGGTCGTCCGCGGGCACGTAGATGGCCTGCACCGAAGTGATGGAGCCACGCTTGGTCGACGTGATGCGCTCCTGGAGCTCGCCCATGTCCGTGGCCAAGGTCGGCTGGTAACCCACGGCCGACGGAATCCGGCCGAGCAAAGCGGACACCTCGGAGCCGGCCTGCGTGAAGCGGAAGATGTTGTCGATGAAAAGCAGCACGTCCTTGCCCTCCTCGTCGCGGAAGTACTCCGCGACGGTGAGTGCAGAGAGGCCGACGCGCGCGCGGGCGCCAGGGGGCTCGTTCATCTGGCCGTACACCAGGGCGCACTTCTCGAGCACCGTCGTGCCGTCGGCGAGCTTGGCGTCGGCCATCTCGTGCCAGAGATCGTTGCCCTCGCGGGTTCGCTCGCCCACGCCACCGAAGACCGAGTAGCCACCGTGCTGCTTCGCGATGTTGTTGATGAGCTCGAGGATCACGACCGTTTTGCCGACCCCGGCGCCACCAAACAGCCCGATCTTCCCGCCCTTCGGGTAAGGAGCAATGAGATCCACCACCTTGATCCCGGTCTCGAAGGCCTCGACCGACGTGGCCTGATCGACGAAGAGCGGGGCGGGCCGGTGGATGGGGTAACTCTCGGTCGCGCCGATCGGGCCGCGCTCGTCGACCGGGTCTCCGATCACGTTCATGATGCGGCCGAGCGTCTTTGCGCCAACGGGGATCCGGATTTCGCTCCCTGTGTTCTTGGCCGGCTGGCCGCGCACGAGCCCGTCCGTCGTATCCATCGCGACGCAGCGCACGGTGTTCTCGCCTAAGTGCTGAGCGACCTCGATCACGAGGTTGTCGGGGCGCTGGTCGATGGACGGGTTGGTGAGGCGTAGCGCATAGTAGATCTCCGGAAGTTCGCCGGGCGGGAACTCCACGTCGACGACGGGACCCATTACTTGGATCACCTTGCCCGCTTTGCGTGCCTTTTCCGTTCCTTGTGCCATTTCTCGCACCTCTCTCCGGCCTCTCGGGAGCGCCTAGAGCGCCTCCGCGCCGGTAATGATTTCCACAAGCTCACGCGTAATCGCGGCCTGGCGGGCGCGGTTGAAGCGCAAGGTGAGGCTGCCGACCATCTCCTCGCCGTTGCGCGTCGCCGCCTCCATTGCGGTCATGCGCGCCGCGTGCTCGCCGGCCTCGCTTTCGAGGAGCGCGCGGTAGATCGCCACCTCGAAGGTTTTCGGGACGAGGAGCGTGAGCAGCTTGGCGAGATCAGGCTCCGCATCAAAGGGGACCGCGTCCTCCGCCTTCTGGTTTCTCTGGGGAAGAAGCCTCACCACGCGGGGCGCCTGGGAGAGGGCGGAGGCGAACTCGCTGTACACGATCCGCGCCCCGCCAATTTCCCCGGCGAGATACCGCTTCGCGAGGTGTCTTGCGACCTCGACCGCCGTGTCGTAGCTCGCGACGCCAAAAAGCTTCGCGACGTCGATCTCGTGGGGGCGGCGCCGGCGGAAGAACTCCACCGCCTTGCGTCCAAGGAGGTAGAGCGAGATGCCCTCGAATTCGCTCGCGTGCTCCACGATCTCTCGTTGCGCGAGCTTTAGGACGTTCACGTTGAAGGCACCCGCAAGGCCGCGGTCCGACGTCACCACCACGAGCTCAAGCCGGGTCGTCGCCTTCGGGGGTTGAAGGAGCGGGTGATCGAGCTCGGGGTTCGACGCCAAGACATCCTGGAGCATGCGGATCATCCGATCCGAATACGGACGCGCGGCAAGGATTCGCTCCTGGGCCCGTCGCAGCTTTGCCGCGGACACCATGCGCATGGCGCGCGTGATCTGCTGCGTCTTCTTGACGCTCTGGATCCGGCGCCTTAGATCGCGCAGGCTCGGCATCGGCTACGCCCCGCTCGGGGCCGTAGAAGGCTGGAAGGTCTTCGCGAACTCATCGAGCGCTGCGCTCAACTTGGCCTTCGTGGCGTCCTCGAGTTTCCCGCTGCTGCGGATCGCCTCCAGGACGTCGGGATGCTGCGATTTTATGAAGGCCAGCATCTCGCGCTCGTACCGCCTCACGTCCTCCACGGGGTAACCTCGTAGCCAGGAAGTTCTCGACTCCTGCGGCGTCGCCGCAAAGATCGAGAGCACCTGGTGCTCGACCGGCATCGGCTGGTACTGACCTTGCTTCAGCATCTCGGTCAGGCGCTCGCCGTTGGCGAGCTGCTCCTGGGTGGCCTTGTCGAGATCCCCGCCAAACTGGGCGAAGGCCGCCATCTCTCGATACTGCGCGAGATTGAGCTTGAGCTGGCCCGCGACCGATCTCATCGCCCGGACTTGCGCAGCGCCACCCACGCGAGAAACCGAAATCCCGACGTTGATCGCCGGGCGCACCCCGGAGTTGAACAGGTCCGTCTCAAGGAAGATCTGGCCGTCGGTGATGGAGATGACGTTGGTCGGGATGTAGGCTGAGACGTCACCGGCCTGGGTCTCGATGATCGGCAGGGCCGTGAGACTCCCGCCCCCAAGCTCGTCGTTCATCTTGGCAGCGCGCTCCAGCAGACGGGAGTGGAGGTAGAACACATCGCCGGGGAAGGCCTCGCGGCCCGGCGGGCGGCGCAAGAGGAGCGAGAGCTGGCGGTAGGCCACCGCCTGCTTCGAGAGATCGTCGTACACGAGGAGCGCGTGGCGGCCGCTGTCGCGGAAGTACTCTCCCATGGTGACACCGGTGTAGGGCGCGATGTACTGCAGCGGAGCGGGCTCGCTCGCGGTCGCCGCCACCACGATCGAGTACTCCATGGCGCCGAACTGCGTGAGCCTCTCGACCACCTGCGCAACGGTGGACTGCTTCTGCCCGATCGCGACGTAGATGCAGAAGACGTCGGCCCCCTTCTGATTGATGATCGTGTCGATCGCCACGGCCGTTTTCCCGGTCTGGCGGTCGCCGATGATGAGTTCGCGCTGGCCGCGGCCGATCGGTGTCATCGCGTCAATCGCCTTGAGGCCGGTTTGGAGCGGCTCATGCACCGGCTGGCGCGCCACGATCCCTGGAGCCTTCAACTCCACGCGTCGACGGTGGGGAGTCTCGATCGGTCCCTTGCCGTCGATCGGATTCCCCAGGGCATCCACCACCCGACCGAGCAGGGCCTCGCCAACGCCCACTTCGATGATGCGTCCCGTGCGACGCACGAGGTCGCCCTCGCGCAAGTGGCCGGCCTCACCCATCAGGGCGATGCCGACGTTGTCTTCCTCGAGGTTCAGGATCACTCCTGCGACATCCCCGGGAAAGAGCACGAGCTCGCTGGCCATCGCCTTCTCGAGCCCGTAGACCCGCGCGATGCCATCGCCCACCGAAAGCACGGTGCCTGTTTCCGCGATGTCGATCTCGCGGCCGTACTCCTTGATCTCGCGCTTTAGGATGTCGCTGATCTCACCGGGCTTGATGTCCATCGCTTAGCGTCCCTTCATGAGATTGGCGCGCAGCTGGACGAGCTGCGTGCGGAGGCTGCCGTCGAATACGAGGTCACCCACCTTGGCGACAACGCCCCCCAAGAGAGCGGGGTCGATCGTCACGCGGAGCTGGACGTCGCGCTCGGTGCGGGCCGTGAGCGCGCGACGCAGACGTTCGAGCTGAGCGGCCGGCAAGGGGCTTGCGGCGAAGACCTGGGCTTCGACATGGCCTGCGGCCTCGTTGGCGAGGCGCTCGAGCTCCTCGCGGATCATGGAGAAGTCGGCCATCCGTCCGTGCTCGACAAGGATCGCGCACAGCTGGCGCACCGTCGGGCTCAAGCCCAGCCGGCCCGTCAATTGATCGAGCACGGCGCGCCGCTCGGCCACGGGATGAAGCGGCCGGAATACGACCGCGCGCAGCTCGGGGCTCTCCTCGAAAAGCTGTGCGAGCTGCGCCATCTCGCGCCGCACCTCGTCGACGCGCCCCTCGTCCCGGGCAAGCCCGAAGATCGCACGCGCGTAGCGACGCGCCGCAGCTGAGCTCGGCATCCGCGCGCTAGCTCCGCGCCGCCGGGCTGCGCGGGGGAGTCTCCATGTGCTCGATGAACTCCTCGGCGAGGCGCGCACGATCGGCGT
>DATFYN010000013.1:0-5684 GCA_035315025.1 Myxococcota bacterium | reverse complement strand
CAATATCGTGCTCGGAGTTGTGTTTTTTCGGGAGTGCTACCGACACCCAGTCGCATCCAGCGTGGTGACCATCCTTGGCACCGGGGCCATGCTTTTGACGTTGATCTATGGGACCGGCGGGCCCATCAGCGAATACTACACGGGCCTCGTGCTTCTTTTTACGGGAATGCCGGTTCTCCTGCCTCTGTCGGGCGTTCAAGCCACCGGGATCGTCGCTCTCCTGTTCGGCGTATTCGCGGCTTCGCCGGCATTGGCTGCAGGTTCTCTCGATTGGCATACCTACTACCTCCATTCTTTCTTTCTCGGGGCAGCCGCATTCGAAAGCGTCGTAAGCTCGAGTGTTCTGGATCGTTTTCGGTTCACCGACTTCAAACAGCGTCGCGAACTCGAACGGACACGCGACGAACTCAAGGAGCTCGATCGCACGAAGTCGCGCTTTACAGCGAATATCCACCACGAGCTTCGGACTCCGCTGACGCTCGTATTGTCGCCACTCGAGGCGATGCTGGGTGGCGAGTTCGGCGAGATCAGCGGGGGCGTACGAGGATACCTCCACACGATGGAGGTGAACGCGCTCCGGCTGCTGAAATTGATCAACAACCTTCTCGACCTGGCGAAAGCCGAGAGCCAGGAGCTTCGTCTCCGGCGCAGGGGACTCGACCCTGGCCGTGCGCTGATCGACGTCGTAGCGGGTGCGCGTCCAATGGCTGGACGCAAAAACGTCGTGCTTGAGACCATTGGTGTCGACAATCTGCCGACGATCAATGCCGACCCGGACGCGCTCGAGAAGATTGTGATGAATCTCGTGGGGAACGCCCTCAAGTTCACCGACGCGAACGGACGGATCGAAGTGACGGCAAAGAGCGAGGGTGATGGGATACGGATTACGGTAGGTGATACCGGCGTCGGAATTCAACCCGACCAGCTCGATCGGATCTTCAACCGGTTTGCACAGGTCGATACTTCGGCCACGCGCAAGCACGAAGGGACGGGCATCGGGCTGTCCTTGGTCAAGGAGCTGGTGCAACTCCATGGGGGGCGTGTCTGGGCGGAGAGTGAGGGGCTCGGCCTAGGTGCGCGCTTCCACGTATTTCTGCCACGGGGTGAGGAAGACGACGGACTCGATGAGCAAGTGCTCCACACGGATGCAGGACGCAGCGTAACGCTTGGGCGATCCCTCGGCGCCTTAGAGGCCGAGCTCAACCTTGCAGCCCTTTCGCAAGGCCAGCGAAGTTCCGACGCTTATCGACAGGCCGACCTGGAGCGCACAGTGGCCCGCTGGGAAGATGGTCGAGTTGCGCTCCCTGACAGCGGCAGCGGGGTCATCGATGCACCCGAGGTGGTGATCGCCGAGGACAATGCGGAGATGCGCCGACTGCTCGCGCACCTGCTCTCTCACGAGTTTCGCGTACGCGAGGTCCGGAACGGCCGCGAGGCCTTGGAGGCCGTGCGCGAACGTGCGCCTGACCTTGTCCTCACTGACGTGATGATGCCGGAACTGTCGGGCACCGAGCTCTGCCGCGCGCTCAAGGGCTCGCCCGAGACGAGCGGTATCCCGGTCGTGCTGGTCACGTCGAAGGCCGAACGTGAGATGAAGGTCCAAGGGCTTGAGCTGGGCGCCGACGATTACGTCACGAAGCCATTCCACCCTCGGGAGCTGCTGGCCCGGGTGCGCTCGCTCGTGCGCCTGCGCCGCCTCCAGGCGCAGCTCGAGGAGCGCAATCGTGCCCTTGAAGAAGCCAACATCCAGCTGGCACGCACCCTCGAGGATCTCAAGGCGGCCGAGGTGCAGCTCGTGCAGTCCGAGCGTCTGGCGGCGGTGGGCGAACTCGCTGCGGGCGTCGCGCACGAGGTAAATAATCCAGTGAACTTTGCACTAAACGCGGTTCGCATGCTGAAGTCACACGTAGAGAGCCTGGCTCAGGCGGTCGCGGGAAGCGGATCAGTGGACCTGCGGGACCCCTCCAAACTGCAGGGCGAGGGCAAGGAGGTCGAGCGGCAGCAACAAGAGCTGGGGACGGAGGAGTTGGCGCACGAGGTGGTGGAACTCGTCGGCATCGCTACCGAGGGGCTCGAGCGCACGCAACGCCTGGTGGGGGACCTCAAAGATTTCGCGGGACCGCAGCGAGTTGCGCATACACCCGTCGACCTTGAGCGTTGCCTGCGCTCGACGGTGCAGCTCCTCGGACATTCGCTCCAGCGCGCGGGTGTTCGTGTCGATGCGCAAATCGAAGGCAACTTGCCGAGAGTGCGCGGTGACGCCGGCGCCCTCAACCAGGTCCTTTTGAACCTTCTCAAGAACGCAGGTGAAGCGCTCGAAACCAGGGGGGGAAGAATCGGCGTGGACGCGCGCTGCGAGGGCAGGACTGTCCTCGTGGAGATCCGGGACGACGGACCGGGCGTTGCGCCGGAGGTGCGCACCCGGCTTTTCGAGCCTTTCGTCTCGACGAAGGATGCGGGCCGCGCTAGCGGCCTCGGATTGTCGATTAGCCGTCGCATCGTGACTGAGCACGGCGGAACGCTTGAGCTGCGGTCGGAGCCGGGGGAGGGTGCGGTGTTCACGATCCGTTTGCCCGCAGAGGAGCGTGATGCGGCCTAGGCCCCAGCGGCTGCTCGACTACCGCGAGTACCCCATCTTGTACGTGGATGACGAGCGCGAGAATCTGCGCGTGTTCGAGCTTGCGTTCAAGCGGGACTTCGCTGTCGTGACCGCCGAGAGTGGAGAGCAGGGTCTGCGCCTGCTCCACGAGCGCCCGATTGCAATCGTGCTCTCCGACCATCGCATGCCAGGAATGACGGGCGTCCAGTTCCTGTCGCAGGTGCGCGAGGTGGATGCGAAGACGATCCGCATGCTGGTGACCGCGTACGGCGATGCCGAGACGCTAGGCGGCGCCATCAACGATGGCTCGATCTACCGCTACCTCGCGAAGCCCTGGCGCCCGGACGAGATGCGGCTCGCCCTGAAGCGCGGCATCGAGGTCTACGCCCTGGACCGCGAGCGCGAAGATCTGCTGCGAGAACTCACCATCCTAAATCGCGTTTCGCAGTCGATCACTCAACAGCTCGACCTCTCGCCGCTCCTCGATCTGCTTCTTAAGACGGTGACACGCGAACTCGGCTTCGATGGCGCCACTCTCTTGTTTTTTCAGGCAAAGTTCGAGCGGCTCGTCCAAGAAAAGAGCGACTCTGGCGGACGCGGCAGCTCGAACGAGATGCCTCCCCTTGCCATCTCGAGGAGTGAAGCGCCTCGATTCTTCTCGCGGCTTCGTGCGGGAGAATCGCAGATGCTCCGGATCGAGTCGGCCGACGACCTTGAACCTCCGATCCGACGCTGGGTACTGGAGGTGGCCGCCGACCAAATCCTTGTCCTGCCGCTGATCGGTAAGCAGGAAGTGATCGGCGCTCTGGCGGTGGACAACCGCCGAGGCGGCGAACTCCTCGGCGTACCCGAACACACCCTGCTGGAAGGTTTTTCAAACCAGGCGGTGATTGCGCTCGAGAATGCCCGGCTCGTGGAAGAGCTGCGTCAGTCGCGTGCGGAAGTGTTGCGTGCCGATCGGCTCGGCCGTCTCGGAACGCTTGCGGCCGGTCTCGCCCACGAGATCAACAACCCGCTGGTCGCCATCCGGACCTTCCTTTCGCTCGCGCCCTCCAAGCGCGCAGACGACGACCGAGAATTCTGGGACGGTTACCACGCCCTTGCCTGCCGCGAGGTGGACCGCATCGGCACTCTGGTGTCGACCATGGTGCACCTCGCGCGCGGCCAAGGAAACGACGCGCCGCGCGAGGCGTGCGACCTGGGCGAACTTGTGCGCGAGGGTACGTTGCTCCTTCAGCGCGAGGCCGACCGGGCCGAGGTGATGCTCGCGGTGCAGTGCGCCCACGACACACCCAAGCTCTTTGCGGTACGCGATCAACTCCATCAGGTTCTGCTCAACCTCGTCATGAACGCGATCCACGCGACCTCGCCGGGCGGGCGGGTGGCAGTCAGCACTTCTGCGGGTGAGGGAAAGGAGGGGGGGGAGGCGGTGCTGGAGGTCAGCGACACCGGCTCCGGGATCCCCCCCGAAGACCTCGAACGAATCTTCGATCCGTTCTTTACGACGAAGGACCCGGACCAAGGGACGGGTCTTGGTCTCATGATCTGTCACCGCATCGTCACGGACCATGGGGGAACGATCGAGGTGGTGAGCCAAGAGGGAGAGGGATCGCGCTTTCGCGTGAGGCTCCCGGCCGGAGGGTAAGGGCAGCTTCTCCGCGCTCTCGTCAGCTTGACCCCGCCATCCTCGAATGGTAGAGAAACCCGGGACTTAGACCGTTCCGACCGTCTGCGACACCCCCCGGGAGAAGTTCCATTGTATCGCTGGACGCTTGCGCTCTCCGTTGCCGCTCTATGCGCGGCGATACCACTTTCGTCCCTGGGCGCCGGCCAGACCCGTGTGGCGATCCTGCCCGTGGTGGTGCACAGCACGGACAGTCCCGACTTCCTGCGGGCGGGTCTCTCCGACATGCTCGCATCGCGGCTTGGCCAGGTAAAGGAGATCGCCGTGATCCGGGTCGATGACCCCGCGAAGGCCACGACGGAGATCGCCGCCGCCCAGGCCGCTGCACGCGGGGCTGGGGCGGAGTACGTGCTCTTCGGCTCCTTCACGCGGTTCGGAGAGGGCGCGAGCCTCGACCTCCAGTGCGCGAGCGTCGCTGGCGGCGAAAACGCCTCGCGTCAGGTGTTCGTGCAGGCGGGAACCCTCGGAGAGATCATCCCGAAGCTCGACGACGTCGCGGGTCGCGTCGCGGCTTACATCGAGAGCGGCGGCACGAACGTGCCGGCCGTATCAGCGGGCCCGCCGCGCGCGGCCGACGTCTCTCGGACCGAGGTCGACGATCTCAGGCGCCGCATCGACGCGCTCGAGAAGGCGCAGCGTGCCGCGACGCCCCCCACTTCGGGCGCGTCTGGCTCGCACACCGGGGCGGACACGGTGCAGAAGCCCCTCGGGCAGCGCTAGTCTGGGCTCCACGACCCGCGCGGTTGGTCCAGGCGGTGTAGCTCAGCTGGTTAGAGCAGCGGTTTCATAATCGGGTCTAACCCGCCCAGTTCCCTTCGCAAAAGTCGTAGAAAAAGCGGGCTTTTCGAGGAGTTAGCCTCGCGCCTGGCCGCACCGCCCGGTGCGGAAAATGGCGGCGATTGGGCGCGATTGGAGCAAAAGTGGCCCCACAAGTGGCCCCACCTTCGCGCCGTCCGGATGCACGCGGCCGAGGTCGCTAGACAACCAACTGGACCTTCCCGGTCCTGCCGTCGTAGATCATGATGAGGTCCCTCAGAAGTGATCTTCCAAGGATGATCTCGTGCCTTTGGTCGCCCTCTTTGAGCTTTGCCCCCGCGAATCTGCCGTACTGGCCGAAGCCGAGACTCGGGATCTTGATATTCGCGGCGTAGACGTCCAGCTCCGTCTTGCCGCCGATTCCGCTCGAGACCTGTTTGTCGATCACCGGCAATCCGAGATCCCTAGCGAGCGCATCATCGATGCAAGTCAGCGTTGCGCCGGTATCGATCAGGGCGAACACCGTCCGTTCGACGGGCGCCACCGCCGCTTCTCCGGCGGGCGCCGCCGCTGGATGGAGCCCAACGATCACTTGCAGTGTGGGACCGAAGGAGAAGAGCCAATCCGCCGCGGTGCCCTTGGCGT
>DATFYN010000012.1:0-13129 GCA_035315025.1 Myxococcota bacterium | reverse complement strand
AACGAGAGCTTCATCACCGGGGCCAATGGCCCCGAGGGGGTCGCGGTCGATGGGACCTACATCTACTGGACGGACGTCAACACGAACTCGATTGGCCGCGCGAACCTCGACGGCACGAGAGTGAGCCAGAGCTTCATCACCGGGACCAACGGCCCCAACGGCGTCACGGTCGACGGGACGTACATCTACTGGACGAATAATGGAAATGGGAGCGGGAACACGATCGGCCGCGCAAACCTCGACGGCACCGACGTGAACGAGAGCTTCATCACCGGGGCCAGCGGCCCGGATTTCCTCGCGGTCTCGCGTGTCCGAGACCCCTACGGGCCTGCTCGTGATCGGAGGAGTGCTCGGTCTTGCCGCGACTCGGCGCAGGCGGGAGTGAGCGCATAACGCTCCTCATCGCGGCCTCGCCGTCCGACGCCACCGTACGCGAGACGCCTCGCTCGGAGAGCGCGCCTCTCGGGAGCCACTCACCCCGCTGCCAGGCCCGCCAGCGCGCCTAAGCAGGCCTCCACAAGCTCATGTAGTACGTGACACGAGAGAAGAAGCCACGAATGAGCGCAAGCGCACACGCCTAGTGGTGCACTCGGCCTCACAACGACCGATTCTGACGTCCCCACCTCGGCCGAGCCATTTCAGAGGCCCGGCACACAAGTTGCTTCTCAGTTGTTCATGGGAAGAGGTTCCGGGTCTGTTGTGGTGGACCCGTGGGTTGGCCGCTCTCACTTCCCACCTGGACTGCGGCGAACTTCCTCCCGAAGTGTCCCTCTATCTTTGGGAGGGAACCTTGATGGCCGCCGGACAAGTCTCGCATCTGCTCACCAAAGCCTTCGTCATCGCCGGAATGCTCGCGATGTGGGTCGCGCCTTCGGCGAAAGCTTTCGGCATCTTTTGGTCGAGTGGGTTCGGCACGATCGGGGCCGCGAACATCGACGGCACGGGCGTGAACCCGAGCTTCATCACGGGCGGGTACGGCGGCGTCGCGGTCGACGGTACGTACATCTACTGGTCGAATTTTAAGGAGAACACAATCGCGCGCGCGAACCTCGACGGCACGGGCGTGAACCAGAGCTTCATCACGGGGGCAAATTTCCCGTACGGCGTCGCGGTCGACGGTACGTACATCTACTGGGTGAATGCCTCCGCGTCCAAGATCGGCCGCGCGAACCTCGACGGCACAGGCGTGAACCAGAGCTTCATCACGGGACTATCCAGCGGGCTCGGCGTCGCGGTCGACGGCAAGTACATCTACTGGGCGGGGTCGCGGATCGGCCGCGCGAACCTCGACGGCACGGGCGTGAACCAGAGCTTCATCACGGGGGCCTCTAGCCCTGAGAACGTCGCGGTCGACGGGACCCACATCTACTGGTCCGAAGGAAACACGATCGTGCGCGCGAACCTCGACGGCACGGGCGTGAACCAGAGCTTCATCACGGGGCTCGGTTTCGAGCCCTACGGCATCGCGGTCGACGGGACCCACATCTACTGGGTGAATAACGGAACGATCGCCCGCGCGAACCTCGACGGCACGGGTGTCAACCTGATCTTCATCACGGGGGTCGATAGCTCAAACGCCCTCGCGGTCGACGGGACCCACATCTACTGGGACGGAGCGAGCACGATCGGCGGCGCGAACCTCGACAGTACGGGTGTGAACCAGCTGATCACCGGGGCTCAATGAGCCGTACGGCGTCGCGGTCTCACTTGTGCCAGAGCCCGCTACGGGCCTGCTCGTGACGGGAGAGGTGCTCGGTCTCGCGATCACACGACATTCCGTGTGTACGGCTTCACGGACTCGGCGACGAGTAGGCGTGCCGCTGCCCGCGAAGGACGCCGGGTCGAGGTCGGCGATCACGAAGACGTCGCAGCCCGCCAGCTCCTGGGAGTAGTTGCCCCCGGCGCTTGTCGCGGCGAGGGCGGAGGCAGCGCGCTCGATCTCCTCGCGAACGTATCGGCTCTCGAATACGCGACTTCACCAGGGCCTCGTCCGCCGCGGACGCAGGACGGGGGTCTGGCGGAGATGACCAGGTCCGGCGGTGCGCGGACAGCGGTGCGGCGAACGTCCTCGACGTCGGGCCTCAATCGATTACCCTCGGCTGGCTATCGACGACAGGTGGGCAAGAGGCTTCGTCGGCAGCGCGCGCCCGCGGCGGCCGTGCTAAAAAGTTGTGCCCAGAGTTGTGCCCAAATCAAGGGAGGGATGGGCACAACGGGAGGCCAAAAAACGTAATGAGGGCGCGTAGCTCAATTGGCAGAGCAAGGGACTCTTAATCCCTAGGTTGAAGGTTCGATTCCTTCCGCGCTCACCATCTCCTTCTCGCACAAAAACCTCCCAAATCCAGGTACTTCCGCGAACGCCGTGCGCCGCATCAGCGAGCGCACGAGCGTGTATGTGCCCAACTCTCGCGTGCAGCTCGGGCACAGGTTTGACCCCCCAAGTCCCGCCCTCGGGATTCCGAAAAGCGAGGGTGCGATGACGGTCCCCATCGGCATCTTCCGCCGCCATAACGTCTACTGGTTCCGGCTCACAGTGAACGGCCGCAAGATCCGACGGCCCGGCGGCGCCACGCTGGAGGAGGCGGTCGCTGCGCGGGAGCGCGCTGCGGCCGAGCTAGGAGCCGCTTCGAAGCCTCCGTCGGCGACGCCGGCGACGACTGTGCGCCGCCTGGCCGACGCCTATCTCGACCATCTGCGACTTACCGCGAAACCGCAGAGCATCCGGTCCGCCGACTACGCGCTGCGCAAGGTCAACGCAAGCCTCGGGAGTGTTCTTGCCCGCAAGCTCACGGCGGGGGCAGTAGACCGCTTCGTAGCAGCGCGACTGCGCGAAGTCGGGAAAGCGGAGGTGAACAAGGAACTCCGCCTACTGCGTGCCGCACTCCGCTTCGCCGTCGATCGCGGGAAACTGGAGACCGTCCCGGTCCGCGTGAAGATGCTGAAGACGCCGAGGAGAGCGCCAACCATCCTGGCGCCCGAGGAAGTTGGTCGCCTCCTCTCCTCGGCCGGCTCGCTGCGGCCGCTCCTCATGGTCGCCGCTTACACAGGGCTACGGTCCGGCGAACTCTGCGCACTTCGGCGTCGTGACGTGGACCTCCGTCGCGGGGAAATCCGCGTCTCGGCGCGCGATGGCTGGAGCCCGAAGAGCCATCGTGACCGGACCGTCCCGCTGCATCCTGCCCTGCGCGAGATGCTCCAGAGAATTCCAGTCAGCGACCCCGACGCACCTCTGTTCACATCACCACGCGGCTGCGCGTGGGAGCCTACGGGGCTCTCGAAGGCAGTCCGTCGCGTATTCGATGCGGCCGGACTCTACCGGCCAGAGGAGAAACCGGGCTTGCATCAGCTCCGGCGAACGTTCCTCTCCGTGCTGCTTCACAATGGCGCCGACGTTGAGACCGCGCGTGATCTTGCTGGTCACTCCAGCATCATTGTGACGCAGGCGTACATTTCGAGTACGAGCGCCGTAAAGCGACGGGCGGTGGAGGCTGTTAGGTTCCAGTAACGCGCGCTGCCTACGGCTTGTTAGACGGCGAGCCTCTGCGTCGACTCCTAGCGCCCGATGAGGTCATCGATACCACCCGCGACGTCCTGTCGAAACGTAGAATCTGTCGTGTACAGATACCCGATACCGCCATGCCCCGCCCACGCGTCCAGGTTGGATTTCTTGTTGTCGATCAACAACGCGTGTGAAGGATCACAGCCGAATTTCATCCGCTGAAGAGCCCGGCGACAGAGCTCTCCCTTATCGATTGTCCTCTCTTCCCCCGAAACGACGATCGCGTCGGTGACTTCGTCCAGGGCGCAGCTGGGCACGATCACCTCGGAGAAGAAGGCGGGATTGACGGTCACGATGGCTTGAGGCAGGTGGCGATCGCGAAAGAACGCGTAGGTGAATGGAAAGAACTCGAAGAGATCGGTTCGCTTCAGGTGCGCGAGGATCTCCACTTCGGTGAGCGGAATGCGCATGGCCAACTCAGCCACGAAGCCGCGAGTGTCGAGGTCGCCCAAGCTCCAAGCGGCGCCAAGCCCGTCGTCGAACGAGCGGTAGACCTCCATCCATTCGGGGCTCGCACGCCAGAGCGAGAGCTCGTCGCAGAGCGTGTCGCCGAAGTCCCAGAGTAGGCATTCAACCCGCATCGACGCCTCGTGCACTCGCCGTCTAACGGATCGGGCTTCAGCTGCAACAGACAGCGCTGACCGTCAGCGCTATGCCACCGAGCCCCGACGCCAGAATGCTACCGATTCCAGGAGCGCGCAGCTGTCTGTTGGCAGCTGCAAGTGATGGAATGGACTCCTCCCGCGACTCGCGCGGCATCGATGTGCCAGAGTCGCCTTGCGCCCTGGAGAGCTCCGGGGGAGGAGGAGTCCGACATGAAGCATACGACGATCGCGGTGGATTTGGCGAAGTCTGTGTTCGAGGTCGCGGTGTCGCAGCGCCCTGCGGCGGCGCCTCGGTGCGATGCAGCCGCACGAGGACTTCACTCCCGCGCGCCATCGTCTCGAGCTACCTCGGGCTTACGCCCCGGGAGTCGCCTCTTGGAGCTGCCTCGCCTTCCGCGAGTGCTGGGTTCAACCGTCCCGAGCGAATCACGGCCGACAAGGGAGGTTCCACGATCCGGGCCGTCGTAGCTCGATGAGATCCGATGCCTCCAGGTTCACGCTTTGGGGGACCCCGCGTTCCTGTGCTCGGACCGGCTTTGCAGGCGCGTCTATGAGCAGGAGGGAGGGCGCGCCGCTCCCGGGGTGCTCTTCATCATTGACACCCCCGACCCTATCGCCCGAGGCCGCGTGCTCGGTCGCAATCAGCGCCAGCTCGAAGCCTTGCGGCGGATTCTTACGAGTCTGTCGGCGATCCACGGCCTTGGAGCACAGATCGCCGTCCGATAGTCCGCTGATGTTCGGCGAATGCTCTCTGCGCGGCATTGAAGAGGTCCTGCCCTGTGTAGCCCGACTCGTCTAGGAAGATCTGCATAGCGGATACTCCACCGGCCACCTCTCGCACCTGAGCCGTTGTTGAGCTACCCGAACCGCTTTACGAGATGCAGAAGGAGATCGTCGTCTAGGACGACAGACTCGCCTTCCACCGGGTAATGATCGCGCCAGAAGACTCCCTGACCGTCCGGGACGTATCCCCGTGCCACGTAGAGGCGCTGCGCCGCGCGGTAGCCAGGATGGAGACCAAACGCGATCCCAACCTGCGCATGGTTCACCGACACACGCCGTTCGGTCTCGTCCAGGAGCCGAGACGCCACCCCGCGGCGCCGTAGGTGAGGAACCACGTTGAGGTCTTGGATTTCGGGAATGTTGTTCGATCGAAAGTACGGGTAGGCGGGGCTCCAGAAGATGCTTGCGTGGCCTACGAGTTGGTCATCGACTCTTGCGACCAGGACGGCGCGCAGCCCGCTCTCTTGTTCTGCGAGCAAATGCTCGAAGTGCGCGAGAGGACGTTCCCAATCCGGTCTCACGAAGGCGGTGTAGAGCCGTCTCGGGTCGTCCTTGGTGAGTTCAGAGACTTCTAGCATGAAGTGCACCCCATGCTTTGGAGCTGGGCGATATGGAACACGACGGCCTCTTGATCCTTGGATGATGGCTGTTCTTTGGAGGCACACCAGACGACAACGCAGGCGCTGCGAACCTGACGCAGAACTGCCAGAGCGGCTGCGTCGTGCTGCGGCAATAGCTCGCTCCCGGGGAGCGCGCTGAGATCCCACTCCACTGGGCCTCGGCACGCCGATTCAAAGTCCAGCCAGAACCCGCCTGAGTCTCCGATCGATTCGTCCCGAGCTGACCGACGCTCGCCTCCTCCCTCTACTGCCTTCGTGAAAACGTGGCGACCCGTCTGAAGGATGCCCCAACCCTAGCTACTCAAAAAGGTCCTCGGGTACGCCGATAACTCCATGAGCACCGGTCTCTACGGCAAGCGGACGAACGTTACGACGCTCTTGGAGTAGCGATTGGCAAGTTGGATTACAGCACGGCGCTGGGGTGTGGGTGCCCGCCTCCGCCTTACTCGGGTCCTCCCACACAGCAACAACGTATGTGGTGCTACCCGGGATCGAACAGGCAAATGTTTTGCGAAAGCCGGTAAAGGAGAAACCAAATGAAGACGCTTATCGGATTCGTGCTTCTTGCCCTCGCCACGTCGGCCTGTGCTCAATCTCCGGCTTATAACCTCGCGCCTCAGGCCGAAGGGCGAGACGTGCCTTCGGTGCCGGCGGATAGCGAGGTTATCGCCGCTCCTAAACCGCTGCCTTCGGTGCCGGCGGATAGCGAGGTTATCGCCGCTCCTAAACTGCTGCCCTCCCAGTGGCGTCTAGTGTCCCCGGACGGTAGCGAGTTCCGTTGCACCCCATCGGAAAAGATGGGGGAGATGACGGACGGGGAGACAGACATCATGCCCGAGGCCGCGGGTTATCCCCCCTCTCAGTGGATGGATAGCGGGATCGGGCAGGACTCTGAGGCTACGAAGAAAGGAGCCGCGACCCTCTCGCCCGCGCCACCGCGCGACGGCATGCCATCGCGCCCCGCACCTTCCCCCGCCGCTCTCAAGCCGAGCTCGGAACCTGCGCCGTTCGAACTGCCGGCGACACTCACGGGATCGTACAACCTAGGGAGCGGCACCTTCGGAGAAGTCAAATGAAAACTCTAGCCACTACTGATCGTGGTTCTCGGAATGGTGGGCTGCGCCACTACGATCGCCAGGTTATCCCCTGGCGTCTACATGGTGTCATCGCGCAGCGACTTAAGCTCGGTCCCGATGAGGTAGCCAATGCGCCCTCCCCGAGGCGATCAGGCCGATGGTGTCGAAAACCGTCCCCTTTCTGACACCGAAGTTGCTGGTCTGTGTACTCAGCGAATCCGAGGGGTTGCAAGGTCTGCGCGGGAGACCCTTTCTGCCACCACCCCAGCCTCGGCTAGCAGTCGCCGCGCGGTGGCTCGGGAAGTGCCAAGCACTCGCGCGACCTCGGCGAGCGACCGGCCGGACTCAGCCGCCGCGGCAACCTGGGATCGGGACAGTGCGGTCCGCGGTCGCCCGATCTTGGCTCCTCGCCTCTTTGCGGCGCGCATGCCCGCCACGGTTCGCTCCCGGATGAGATCTCGCTCAAACTCCGCGATGCTGCCCAGGACGTGGAAGAGGAGCCGACCTGCGGGCGTGCTGGTGTCGATGGCCTGATCTAGGACGATGAGATCCACACCCAGCGCCTGGAACTCTTGGGCGAGGCTGGTCAGGTGGTGGATGCTGCGGGCCAGCCGATCGAGCTTCACGCATGCGACGACATCGAACCTGCGCCGGCGGGCATCCGCCATGAGCCGATCTAGTGCGGGCCTGCGGTCCTTCGCACCTGAGACGCCGTGGTCCACGTACTCGCCCACGACTCCCAAGCCTCGGGCCTGGCGTAGCTTCGAAGACTCTCGACCTGGATCTCGGGTCTCTGGTCTGTGGTTGATACGCGGGCGTAGAGGGCAACACGGGGCATCGGAGATTCCTCTCAAGCGACAACACCAAAGCGGGGTCCCTCCCAACCCCGCCCGGCGAGATCAGGCCGCCAGCTCCAGCTCGGTGGATTCGGCGTCCTCGGCAGTCTTCACGTCCCGGATATGGTCAACCGCCTTCTGCGCACCAGCAGCGGCAAAGACCACCATGCGCCAGTCCTTGCGTAGCACGCGCAGCCAGGAGGCGAGGTAGGCAGCGCTGTTATCGGCCAAGGGCTCGGTGTCGATCCCAGCGAAGGCACGGAGAAAACTGGCCGACATCTCGGCAATAAGCTCCTCCTTGCTGTACTCATGGTTCCCGAAGCGCTGAGGATCGGTGACGCCTCCCCGAGCCGCTCTGCCGGTACTACACGGTCTTCAACCTGGACCAGAGCGAAGGCGTCGAGCACAAGTTGGCAGAGATGGCCAAGCCGAAGGCATCGCCGTTCACCCCGATTGAGCGAGCCGAGAGCCTGGTCAAGGGTTACCCCAACCCGCCGAGCATTCGGACCACACGTTCGGAAGGGGGAGCGTGGTTCCCCCGTCGTGTTCTGGAAGTGGCTGGACGGGCAGGATGAAGAAGGCAAGGAGCGCAAGGTGCCGGGCCCCCAAGCTCTGTAATCTGCTTGTACGTGCCCCAAAAAGAGGAGGCGTAGTTCTGGCATCCCAACAAGAAGACATTGATGCCCCGATAGGGCTTTCCGCTTGTGAGGTTCCTGGGGCGCCTGTCTCAACGTTCCAAGGCTTGTGCTACGGCACGGTTCCTCTCTCCAGCTTTTCCACGATTCTCGCGGTAATCACGTCGTACACGCTCGGCATTGATGGTCATCCTCGTTCCCCTCCGAGATTTCGTTCAAAGCCGGATCATACTCTAAAAAGAGTTACACGAAATCACGATCATATATTCTAAGCTAAGAAGGCGCAGAAGGGGGGGGTGGGGTCTTTTGCGCGCGACGCGCAGCAAGGTTATCCGGCTTGCATGATTTGTGATGCGGATTGGAGCAAACTCTGACCCGTAGGAAAACATCGCGGTTCTTTTTATAGATCAACGATTTCGTGATCCTTGGTGGTTGCTCATGGGTGACCGATGGCCGGCTTCGACTCGAGCCTCTTTCTTTCGACCTTCGCCGTGATCTTCGTTGCGGAGCTGCCTGACAAGACGGCGCTAGCAGCGCTCATCATGGCGACGCGGAACCGCCCGTTGGGAATATTCCTCGGAGCCGCGGCAGCCTTCGTGATCCAGAGCCTCGTGGCAGTGGCCTGTGGCAGCGCCCTGAACGGGCTCCCGCAGCAAATGGTGGGGATCGGCGCCGGCGTTCTGTTCCTCCTCCTCGCGGTATGGATGTGGTTCCGGCGCCAAGAGGAGAACAGCGAGCTAGCGCTGCGAGATGGCCGGGGCAGTCTCGCAAGGACAGCGTGGATGTCCTTCGGTGTCATCTTCGTCGCGGAGTGGGGGGATCTGACTCAGCTTGCCACGGCCACACTCTGTGCGAGATATGGGAATCCCGTCACTATCCTTGTCTCTGCGATTGCAGCGCTCTGGACGGTCACCGCCCTCGCTGTTTTGCTCGGGAGCCGGCTCAAGGCACTCGTCCGTCCGGGCCGCTTGCAGGCGGCCGCTGCTCTCACCCTCGCCGCTGTCGGTCTCCTTTTGATCGTTCGTTACCGCTGAGGTGGGGGCGAGGTTACACGGAGGCACTACTGAGAGTTAGACCACGACTCAAAGCGCGGAACAGCTTCGAGGAGTAACAGTGCGGAAAGGGGGGGGTGGGGTCTTTTGCGCGCGACGCGCGGCGAGGTTATCCGGCTCGCACGATTTTGGACGTGTTTTGGCGTAAACTGGACCGTGTCGTTGGACGGGTGGAGCAATGGCGCGTGACATCCTGATGGCACGAAGCGGAATACACACGGCGTGCGCCGCGCTTCAGTCGGTCACATTGGCGCGCGCCCTTCTGAACCACCTGGATGCTCAAGCCGGGCGCCGCGCTTGATTGAACGCCTCCGGCCGGGGGAGTACGATAGTCCCGCGACAAACCACCGGGCTTGGAGGGTGCACGATGCGTTCGTCCGTTCTCTTCGCCTCCGCCTTCCTGATCTCGGGTTTCGTCTACCTTGCGGGCTGTGCCCAGGCTGGGCGGCCGGTATCGGGGGCGCAGCCCGTCGAAACGGCATGCTCCACCCCCCAGTGCGCAAAGCCCGACCAGCCCGCGCAGCCCGTGGGTGAAGCCCAGCAGCAGGATGTGGCTTGCGCCAGCCAAAACTGTGCGAAGCCCGACGACCAACGGGTTTGGGTACAGCTCCAGAAGGAGGACCGGAACCACGACGGCACGCCCGATTCTTGGGTTTACTTCGAGAACGGCGTCCCGGTGCATGCAGAGTCAGATGAGAACTTCGACGGCAAGGTAGACCGGTGGGTAACCTATGCGGACGGTCAAGTGTCCGTGGTCGAAGACGACTGCAACGGAGACGGCAAGCCCGACTCTTGGGTTTACTTCAAGAACGGCGTCCCGGTGCATGCAGAGTCAGATGAGAACTTCGACGGCAAGGTAGACCGGTGGGTAACCTATGCGGACGGTCAGCTGTCCGTGGTCGAAGGGGACTGGAACCACGACGGCAAGGTGGACCTTCGCACCGAGTTCAATCCCGACGGTACCAAGAAAGTCGAGTACCAAGACATAGACGGCGACGGCAAGTGGGACACGACGACCTACTACGAGAATGGCAGGAAAGTCCGCGTCGAGGAAGCTAACCCTCACGCGGCAGTCTGGGGTGTCCGAGAATCGCCGGGCCAGGGACCCGAACCTACCCCGGCCGTCGGTTCGGGGATAACGGCGGCGGAATACGCAGAGCCGGGGGCCGCGCCGTCGCAATAGCCGACAACCGAACCAAGGAAAGGGCAGGGGCGGCCGGGTCCAGGCGGCCAGCGGGGAGACCGCAAAAAGGTTCAGCCTGCATGCGGAAGTCAATCGGCGAGCCGCAGCACTCGCTCGCCGCCATAGTTCGAGCCTACCAGCGGCACTGTCGTCCCCGGGCTCTCGAAGAACTCAATAGCTTTCGCTGCGAGCCTACGCTCCGCGCGGCAGTGCAGCGCGCCGCACTCGCCCAGAAACCTGACGGTAGGCGTTATGACCATCAGCGCCGCCTGTCGAAGGGCACGCTTGAGGAGGTGTGTCGCAGATTGTCTGGGGAAGATCTCCGCCGTTGCCGCGACTTCGATCAACTTCACGCCACAGTTAAGGACCTGGTGGGTGGAGTCGCAGGGGTTGGCGAGCTTACGATCTACGACACCGCTCTACGGATCGGCGCCAAGCTGGAGCTGTACCCGTCGAGTGTCTATCTGCACCGCGGTACGCGCGACGGAGCACGGGCGCTTGGCCTGGATTGGCGCGCCGATCGGATCGAGGTCGGCGAGCGACCCCGGGAGCTGCGCGCCCTCGAACCATACGAGATCGAGGATTGCCTCTGTATCTTTAAGGGGGACCTCTCGCGGGTTACCTCGCGCCGCCGACAACCAAAGGAACGCGATCGCCGCGCAGATTGAGAAGCACATCAAGAAGGGACCACGTTCTCGAAGAGGGCGGAGCGGGTTGCTTCAAGCTCTGACGCAGCAGTTGACGAACCAGTAAAGGGCGTTCTGACGATGCCGATAGAGCCCTTCTCCACGCGACACGGGTACACGGGGCCTCGATCTGGGCTGATCCGAGAGGATGCACCCGACAAGTTCCGTGTCGCAGTGCTGCACGCGGCGACCGACGCGAACCTGCACGTCCAACAGATTCGTCGGGTCGTCTCCCGCACGCTCCTCGTAATGCCAAACCCGGGCACGCTCCATCCCGTTATCTTTGCGGAGTCGGTGGATTTCGTTCGGGCGTGCGACTGGTGGAAGGTCTACGACATCTGCGAAGCCCTGTATGCCCTGATCCAAGAGACCAACTACGGCTCCTCGGTGGTGATAGCCCGCTCCGCTCAGGAGTTCGAGAACGAGATCAACGCCGCGCTCATCGAGCTGGGCATCGGGTGGCAGATGCGCCGGGGCAAAATCGTCGCCCGAGAGGACACCGAGACCGAAGCGGAGATCGCCAAGGCCGAAGCGGCGCTCGCAGCTTCGGGCTTGGACACTGCCCGAGGAGAGCTGGCCGAGGCGCGCGCCGACATGAGCCGGCGGCCGCAGCCGGACCTGACTGGCGTGATCCAGCACTCCATCGCCGCACTCGAAGCCGTTGCGCGTCACTGCTCGAAGGAGCCGAAGCCAACGCTCGGCGAGATTGTCAAACGTCACGCGAAGCAGCTTGGTATCCGTCCACCGCTCGATGCCGCGATCGAGAAAATCTGGGGGTTCTGCTCAGAGGAGGGCGGGCGACACGGCCGGGAGGGCAGTGAGCCAACGCGCCGCGAAGCGTCACTGGTCCTGGGTCTCGCATCCTCGGTAGTGACCTATATGCTCGACGAGGAGCACGTCGTCACCCGGGCGGCGCCGAGTCAGCCGCGAGCGCGTACGCCGGACGGCGACCCGAAGGCGGGGTGAGCGACGCCGGGGCCGGAACCTACAAGTCGAGGGCCTCAATCGCGCGCCTCTTGCGGGGGTCCGAACTCGTCACGCACCGCATGACGACGCTGAGATCGGACCATCGTCCGAGCTGGCGGACGGACTCCACGTCGATTCCCCTGCCGAGTAGCTGCGTGCTCTCTTACCAGGCGTACTGCTTCCACCTAGCCTGCTTTTCATGACGGAACCTCTGCACCCAGGCTTCCGAAACCGCATCGGCCAGGCGCTCATAGGCAGGCGGTGCGACGACGGCTGCCGAAGCCGGGATGCCGAGCCAGGTCAGGATCTCAAACACAGTCTGCTCGTATCGACGAACAAAATCCTCGTACACGATCGTCAGCGGCACGATCTCGCCTTCGGCAAAGAACTCCTGGGTCGCGGCCTCACGCAGTGCACTTTCGGCTAGGAGATGGTCGATAGCTTCAAAGTTATAGCGATCCGCAATGTCCCCATCCTGCGACGGCGTGCCGTGCAGCCGGTGCCATTCCTGGGACTGGATCGCTTTCCACCACGACACCGCAAGCCTGACTCTGTTGCGGCGTGTCATGAAGATGTGCCGTGAGTTCGGAAAGGCGTTTTCCCACATGCCTGGGCGCGTGCCATCGTGGCCGTCCAACTGACAGAACTCATCAAGGATTGCGCTGAAGTATGGCTGGTAGATCCCATGCTTTAGCCCCAGGACGCCGTTCGGCGTTGTAGCGGCGTCCCATATTCGGGCGCGTAGCTCAGTCGGTGTGCGGGCTCCATGACGTGTGTAGAGCGCCGGCACATCCTCACTCAACAGCCATTCGCCTGGCCGCCCGGCCAGGCCCGTGCTTTCCAGAGCGTGGCAGAGCAGAGTGCTGCCTGTACGCTGGCTGAACCAGATCGTGTAGGACAGGACCGGCCGCATGGGTGGCATTTTAGGACGGTTCCGGGGATGAACGACCCGTCAGGCGGCCAGGAGCGCGATCAGGACCATCGCCTTCATCGACTATGACACCGGTCGTGCCGTTATGGGGCCGATCCAGCTCTGGCAGCGGACGTGAGGGGTGTGTGGGGCCGTCCCGCCGGCGCTATTGGCTTGTGCCCGGGGCACGCAGCCCTTCTTGGAACTGCGGAGCGGAG
>DATFYN010000011.1:0-3001 GCA_035315025.1 Myxococcota bacterium | reverse complement strand
TTTGAGCGGCTCACGAGGGGGAGTTTCTCATTCCGGAACTGTCAAACTTCGACTGCCTCCCCGGCAAAGCCGGGGGGACTCCCGATGGTCTAGACAGCCGGAATGCGCACCCTCAAACTCAGTCCGGCCCGATCAAGCGATATTGACGCGATCGCCGAAATACACGTTGCAGGCTGGCAGGTGGATCACGGCATCTGCGGGACTCGATCCTGGACGGGCTTAGGGTCTCGGAACGGGCCGTACTCTGGGCCGATTGGATCTTCCGCCCTGGCGTCCACACCGTCGTGGCGGAGGTCGACGAATAGGTCGTGGGCTTTGTCCGCCTATGTCCCGCGCGTCCGATCGCAGACCCAGCCCCTGACGCGATTGAAATCACGCATCTCTACGTTTATCCCTCATGGCAACGAGGCGGTAAAGGCACAGCGTTGCTTGAGCGCGCGGTGGATCTCGCCGGCGAAGATCAGTACGCCAGGCTCATTCTCTGGGTGCTTGAAGCGAATCGCATTGCCCGCCGATTCTATGAGCGTTTCGGATTTGAACCGGATTGCCCGCTACTACAACCGTGCGCGCACGGATCTGGCGCTGAAGAAGGACGCTCCGGAGTTGCGGCGCATTCAGGGGAGAGACCTCGGACGGGTGATCGCCTTCCCGGAGGTCCGCGGACTGCACCACCGATACGCGCGAGTCGCAGCGTGACGCGCGACGGAGTTATCGGGAGGGACAGGCTTCGCCGCGCTGTGCGTTGCGGCGTGGCTCATGCGGCCCAACTCGCCATCGCCATTCCGGCCCTGGCGCTGGCCGGCGCAGCGCAGCTCGGACCGCGCGCCGCTCTGGACGGCGGTGATCGCTGGCCGAGGGTGCCCGGGTTTGGCGAGGGCGCCCGGGTTTGGCAAGATCCATCCACCCGCGCGTGCGCCCGACGAGAGGTTCTACACATGTTCGAGCCGAAGCTCCCCGCCAGCGTTGACGAGATCCGCCTCAACGAGCTCGACTTCTGGATCAAGCCGACCGAAGAGCGCGAGGGCGCCTTCGCGCTGCTGCGCCGGGAGCGGCCGATGTCGTTCCACCAGGAGTTCGAGCCGCCGCCGGAGGTGCCGCTGCCGAAGGGACCGGGCTACTGGGCGGTGACGCGCCACGCCGACGTGGTGACGGCAAGCCGCCAGAGCGATGTCTTCTGCTCGGGCAAGGGAGTCAACATTCCGGATATGCCCTCGGAGCTGAACGAGTTCTTCGGATCGATGATCGCGATGGACGACCCGCGCCATGCGCGGCTGCGGGGAATTGTCTCGCGCGGCTTCACGCCGAGGTCCCTGGCGCGGCTCCAGGACGACGTCGAAAGGCGCGCCGCGCAGCTGGTGGACGCCGTGATCGACAAGGGCGAATGCGACTTCGTGCGGGACATTGCCGCGCCGCTTCCCCTCGGCATCATCTGCGACATGATGGGGATCCCCGCGAGCCAGACGCAGTTCGTCTTTGAGCACACCAACATCATCCTCGGCCTCGGCGATCCCGAATACGTCTCGCCGGGCACGAACCCGTTGATCGCTGCGCTCAATTCGGGCAAGGCGCTCGCGGAGCTGATGAACGAGCTGGCGACCGAGCGCCGCCGGCGGCCGAAGGAAGATCTCACCTCACAACTCCTGAACGCGGAGATCGACGGCGAGACGCTCACCGACCAGGAGATCGCGTCCTTCTTCGTGCTGCTGGTCGCGGCCGGCAACGAGACCACGCGCAACGCCATCAGCCACGGCATGAAGGCGCTCTCGGATCACCCGGAGCAGCGCCGCAAGTGGGCCAGCGATTTCGAATCGGTGGCGCCCACCGCGGTGGAGGAGATCGTGCGCTGGGCGTCGCCGGTGATCCACTTCCGGCGCACCGCGACCCGGGACACGGTGCTGGGCGGACAGAAGCTGCGCGCGGGCGAGAAGATCGTGCTCTGGTACAACTCGGCCAACCGCGACGAGACCGTCTTTGCCGACCCGTACCGGTTCGACGTCGCGCGCGAGCCGAACGAGCACGTGGGGTTCGGCGGCCCCGGCGCGCACCACTGTCTGGGCGCAAACCTGGCCCGGCGGGAGATCACGGTGGTGTTCCGCGAGCTGCTGCGGCGACTCCCGGATCTCGAGATCACCGGCGCGCCCGAGATGCTCCGCTCGAACTTCATCCACGGCATCAAGCGCATGCCCTGTTCGTTCACGCCGGGGGGAGCGCGCTAGCGACCGGGGTGTGGCGATGAAGCCGTTGCGGATGCAGCCGCTCGTGATCGAAGCCGCGATCAACTGGCGCGGCAGTCGCGGTCCCTTCAAGGGGCGACGTGACTCGATCGTGTCGGTAGTCTCTCGTCTCGCGTTCCGGAATGCTGAGCGATTTCAAGGCGTATTCGTTTTGGCGAAGGACAGCGACATCCTCCTGACGCCAAGCGGACACCGGTGGGCCGGCAGGCACGCTGCGTCCGGCTTGACCCTTCGCCCGTTGCTGGTGACAATCCCCCCATGGGCGCGGCCGAGCTCGTAGTCCTGTTGATGATCGGCGGCGCATGCTATGCCGCGCTGAGGCCGCTGCGACGCACGGTCGAACGGTGGATGCTGCGGCGGCGGGGAGGCAGGACCAGACGGGTTATTTCGCTCGTCCGCAACAGCGATGGCGTCTATACGTCGCCTACGAGGAAGACCGATGCCAACGAACAGTGACCCTGGCTTCGACCTCCGCGCGCAGGCGCGTGCGGCGAGCAGCCTCGTCTCGGTCGCGATCGTGGGTCTCGCGCTCGCCGCCGTGTACAGTTCCTTCGCCGTGATCAAGCCCGGCAACGTCGGCGTCGTCTTCAACCGCTGGTCGGGGAGTCTGCGCGCCGCGGGTCAGGGCGTCGTGTGGCGCATCCCGTGGATCACCCAGGTGCAATCCTACCCGATCGCGCTCCGCACCTACTCGATGGTCGCGCGCGCCGGGGAGGGATCGGCGCAGGGTGACGACTCGATCGACCTGCCGACCCGAGAGGGACAGC
>DATFYN010000010.1:0-12707 GCA_035315025.1 Myxococcota bacterium | reverse complement strand
CAGGTCGAGCTCTTCTTTAACTGGGTGAAGCAGCATCTCCGCATCAAGCGTTTCTACGGCACTTCCCCGAACGCCGTGAAAACTCAGGTCTGGATCGCCGTGTCGGTCTATGTCCTCGTGGCCATCGTCAAGAAGGAGCTGCAACTGCAGGCCTCCCTCCATACGCTCCTACAGATTCTCTCGGTCACGCTGTTCGAGAAAATGCAGCTGCAACCAGCCCTTGCAGAGCTGGCCAGCTCCTCGCAGGACTTCGATCCATCTAACCACTGTTCGATTTTTAACCGGACAGTAGTGGTATAGCATGATTCCTCAGGCAGCGGCAGTAAATGCAATGCCCTTGGCCAACACAGCTCGGATGTGTGGATGGCCATCGATCTTGCGGAGCACGATCTGACCGCTCGCGACGAGGCCGTACAGCAGCACGAGCGCCGCATCCTCGGTGGGGAAGGAACCCTGAGTCTTCACCCGGCGCCGAAACTCCTCGTTAAGGCGCTCGATGGCATTGGTCGTGCGCAAGCACTTCCCCTGCGCGGTCGGAAAGGCGAAGTAGGTCAGCAGCTCGTCGCCGGCCTCTTGAAGGCTCGTCACCATGCCCGGGCAGGACGACCTCCACTTGCGCGCGAAGGCGTCGCGGGCTTTGCGCGCGTCCGCGAATGACTTCGCGTAGACGATGCGGTGGTAGTCGGCTTTGATCTCGTCGTAGGCATGCGCGGGCGCCTTGCGTTCGAGGTTGCGCAGCTTGTGCACCGTGCAGCGCTGGACAAGCATCTTCGGCCAGGTCAAGTCGATCGCGCCGCGAAGCCCGGGGTTGCCGTCGACGATACAAACCTTCGGGCACACCAGACCGCGCGACACGAGCTCCTCGAGCAGGCCTTTCCGCGCCTCGCCGGACTCGCTGCTGCACATCTCGAGCGCCAGCAAGCGCTTGCTCCCGTCGGCCAGGACGCCGAGCGCGACCAGCACCGGCCCCCCCTCACCCTTCGGCCCGTACGCACCCGGAGCGCGATCGCGTCCAGGTACAGATATGCCAGCTCAAGATCGCCCAGCGGGCGCTGGTGCCACGCCTCCATCTCCCCCTTCAAGCTGCCCACGATCCGCGACACCGCACTCTTGGACAGCGGCGCTGCCCGCAGCCGCGGTTGCAGCGCACCGCGGATCCGCCGCGTGTTGCCGCCCGAGAGGTAGACCGAGGCGATCGCCTGGTTGATCTCGCGCATCCGGCGCTGGTATCGAGGCACGAGCGTCGAGTGCCACTCCCGTGTCCCATCCCCTTCGGTGACAAGCCGAGCGCGCGGCAGCTCGAGCTCGACGGGGCCTGTGGGACCCGTCAGGGTGCGACTCCTTGACCCGTTGCGGTACCCGGCGCGCCTCTCCACGCCGATCCGCTCGTAACGCCTACCGAACGTCGCCTCCAGCTCCTCCGCAACCGCTCGTTCGATGACTCGCCGCACCTCCACATGAATCAGCTCGGCCAGCGAGACCTCTTCCCCCTCAACAGCCCTCCGGTTCCTGGTACCATTGCCCACGGCGCATTCCTCCCGTCGCCCTGCCAGGCGACGCCTTGGTGGTTGTTGTTACCCACCGGAAGAATGCGCCTTTTTCTATTTCCACCAGATCCGGGACACCGCCGCGCTGCGCCTCCTCCGCCGACTCCATCGTGCACTCCACGGGCGTTCGCCAGTATCGCTGTCTGCAGGGAGCGTCCGTTCGTCAAGCGACCAGGAGGGCTGTCGCCAAAGGACTGAGATTCGGAGGAGGCATCCTGTGTGGGGTGGGCTTTCACGTGACGTCGCTGCCCCTACCGCGCCAAATTGACGCATTGACCCGGCGGGGCTGTGGTTCGCCATTCTCCATCGAGCGCTTTCCCACGGTGGTTCGTGGTGGGCGGCGAGCGCTTTTGTCGTCTTGTTGGCAATCACTGCTCGGCTGTGTCCGGAAATTCTGTGGCGGCATTTATGAGACTGCCTCTAGACTAGCGAGCAACGGTGGAAGACTACTGGCACCTGAGGCACCTCGACTGGCTGAGCGTGCTCTCGCCGGCTGAGAGCAAACTCCTGATGAGCGAGTCGCGAAGCCACCACTACTCGCCGGGCGAGATGATCTTCGCGCCGACACCGCAACCGAACGCCGTCTACTTGGTGGAGCAGGGCCTGGTTCGGATCTATCGGCTCGCGGCATCCGGCGCCGAGACCACATTCGGCTACGTCTGGCCTGGTGAGGTCTTCGGTGAGCTTGTGCTCTTCGGTGTCACGTCGCGCAAGAGTTTCGCCGAGGCGGTCAGGAGCTCCACCGTGCGCAGCGTCCCGCGCGCGGTGTTCGCGCGACTCCTCGAGGCGCGTCCCACGCTGGTGCTTGCGGTGACGAAGCAGATCGGGGGGCGGCTCAGACGGATTGAGAACCGCGTGGAGCACCTCGCGTTCCGCAGTGTGAGAAGCCGCTTGGCTCAGATCCTGCTTGAGCTGGCAGAGGACTTTGGCCAGCGGGAGAGCGTCGCCGGCGTGCGGATCGACGTCCCGCTCACCCAGGGCGAACTCGCGACGCTGGTAGGCTCGGTGCGGCAGACGGTGAACATGGCGCTGCGTGAGTTCGAGCAGGAGGGCTGGATCGGCCGCGCGGGCCGTCACTTGGTCCTCCTGAAGCGCGATGAGCTCCAGCGAGTTGCTGACAGCGGACAGGCGTAGCTGTGGTTCGCAATGATTTATCCGCTGTCGTCCTGTGCGTACATCGTTGAACCGTCCTGGCCTCCCTCCTACATCCACTGAGCTTCGGATCGGATGGAAATATCCTTGCGGCCCGGATTGATTCGGGGAACGCGTTCTTCCTATGAGTGAGCGGCTGGGTGGGGCGGCGGATTAACGGTTCAAACTGCTAGCCCCAATCCAGTGTGGTATGATTGCGCCCGCGCAGCTCCCGCCGGTCCCGGTCCCCAAGAGACAACACCCGCCTGCAGTCTGCAAGCCTGACCGGCAACGTGTCACTGTCTGTCGCGCTATCTCCGTCGCGCCTTTGTCGAGGACCTCATGATTGATCCGCCACCGACCCCGTGTCGCAACTGCGCGCACCTGTTCGGCATACTGCCACGACTTCGTCATGCCAGGAGATCCGAGCGTTCAATTCCGATGCGCCGCGCACCAGGGGGTGCGCCGGCTCTACTTGCCCGCTGCTACGTGTCCGAGGCGTAGACCTACAGTAAGCCGCCCGAGCGCCCGTCGCTGGGTCCGCCTCTTACAAGCGTTCCCAGCTCTCGAGCATGAAATCCACCGCAGCCTCGCGCGGCGTCAGCTTCGGGCGTCCCCTGTGAGGATCTGACCCGCGGCTGTGCCGACGGAAGGTACCGCTTCCTAGTAGGCAACTTCATGTCCTTGGGCGCCATGGCGCGGGCACGCTGCGGGAAGCACCAGAGTCCGCGCGTCGATGAGCGGCGCCGGAAGTCCACGCCACTTGTTGGGTCGCTCTCGCACCCACCCGCGTCGCTCGCCGCCCCTCCGATCTGGCGCGGCTAGGTTGGCCGTCTTGACGGGCGGACCGACGAGACATCCGGACCTCGCTCGGGCAGCTTGGGGCGACGCTTCTGCTTCTCTTCGCACTCGCGCCGTAAGAGCGATAAACAGCGAGCCCGCTACCGCGCCGAGCACAGATCTTCGAGATATGGCGCCCGAAGTCCATCTCACGCCAAGCTGCTAGAGCGTGACGGGCGCCCGAGATCCCCGGTCCCGAGCGCCCGTGCCCGCCTCCCGGACTCTGCTGGGGGATACAGAAGCCGGAGCGGTCCGCGGTCGGGTCATTGCCGCGAACGTCTCGCCGACACGCGCAAGCAGTGGGGAGCCGTGTTGCGCCTTTTGTGTCCCGAAGGATGTCGGCGAGCGACACCCTGGTTGATACGCCGCTCAGCGGCGCGAGTCTGTCACATGCACGACATCCCGCTGCACCAGTCGAAGCCAGACACTCGGCTCAAACGAATTAGGTCTTAGGTGAGGTAGGGCTAGACTTTCATAATACATTGGAATGTGTCTGTGCCGGGTTGGCGAGCCCGCACTGGAAGGAAGTCCGAGGGCTTCCCTGGGCGGACACGACCCTTCGGCCGGTGGTGGTGGCTACTGGCGGCGGCGGTAGATCGCCAAGCCAACGATGGCGCTGCCCGCAGCAAAGAAACCGACCGCGGCAGGCTCGGGGAAGGAAGGAGGACCGGCGTAGTTGCCCACGGCGCTCGCCTGGGTGGCAGGCAGCAGGGCGAGGGCAAGAGCAAAGGGCGCATAGGCCCCCGACCGGGGGCGCGACTTCGCGTCGCTTCCTTCCGCCCTGCTTCCGGGGCTTGTGGACCCCCTGCGCGGAGCTGTTCTAAGTGCTTGATTCTATTGGTCGGGCGGGATTTGAACCCGCGACCTCCTGAACCCCATTCAAGCGGGCCCAAGCCTAAGTGTCGAGATTGGCGGGGGTTTCTGGAGCGATTCGAGGCTAGGCAACCACTGGGAAAGCATGTCGCGCTGGCGCCGGTCTAAGAGGAGAGATAGGGGGTCAGATCCTCATGTCGTGAGGTGCAGTTCCGGCTGCGCCTGGCGCACGCCTTCAGATTATTCCTTGGTCGGTATCGATCCGCTCGCCTCACGCTTCGTCCTTCGAGAATCCTCGGCCGGGGTGCTACGCGGGAAGCGGTCGCGCAGTGCTTCGCCCACGAGCCGCTCCGCGGCTTCGAGGGAAAGCGTCCCAAGATTGACCGAGAGGTCGTAGAGCGTCGCATCGGATTGGACTACGCCGAAGTGGTGCCGCAGGAATTCACTCCGCTCAGTGTCCGCGTGCTTCACGATGCTGGAGGCTTCCTCCCTCGAGATTGACCGGGCGGCGGCCAGGTGCTCCACGCGGGTGTCGAGCGGGGCCACCACCAGCACCCGCAGAGCACGCTCCGGCCGCAAGATGATCGGCGATCCGCGGCCGAGCAGCACGACGCCGCCGCGTTCTCCGAGTGCCATGATTACGCGGACGAGATGCCGCAGGTAGTCACTCTCGGTAAAGTGGCCCCCATGAAACGCATCCGTCATGTATCGCTCGATGGCGCTTCGTACGTGACCGTCTAGCCCCTCCACGAGCCGCGCGGATACTCCAGCGCTTTCCGCGACCTCCTTCACGACCTCTCGATCGAAGAGGCTATAGCCGAAGCGCCGAGCAATACGCTGTGCGAGCTCGGTACCGCCGGCTCCGGTCTGACGCGAGATCGCTACACACGGCTGGGGGGGTGGCGCGCGCCGACCTTGGATTTCCCAACGGCGCATTTGCTGCTCGATCAATGCCTGGATTGTGTGTGTGGCCATGACCTGCGATCTCCTCCGCTCTGCCCTCAAACACCCTGTCGCGTCGAAGGACCACCCGCGTAGCGTGCATTCAGCAATCGAGGTAATGCGACGCTAGGGCCGGCCTCCGCCTGCGTCAATCGGAGTTGCCGCGAGGGAAGACGCCGCTTCGACAAGTTCGCAGGTCCCGCCTGCTGCTCGCACGGGTTATGCTGTGGAAGAGGAACCGGTCGCGTCTGCTTACCTGAACAACGCTGGACGGCCGGCCGGATTGGAGCGCGGCGCTGTGAATCCCGAGCTGATGAGGATATTGGAGGCTGAGGCCGACGCGCGCGGCGTGGTGAACGCGGCCGAAGGGGAGGCCCAGCGGATCGAATCCGACGCCCGCCAACGCGCAACCATGATCCTGGAAGACGCGCAGGTCGCACAGGTGACACGAGCCGGCGCGGTGCGGGCCGAGCGGAGCGCCCAGGGAGAGGAAGAGGCAGAGCGGATTGCGGCCGAAGGGGTTCGCGCTCGCGAAGCAGATGTCGCCGGGGCGACACACGGGAGCGCAGCCGCGATCCAGGCTGTGCTGGCAATCCTACTCTCTGAGGCGCGGTGATGCGATCGCACGCGCAAGGTGCCATGCCGGTAGGGCGGGAATGAGCTCAGCACTGCGCCGCTACGCCAATCTAAACGCGCGCATCCGGGCGCGACTCGCACGTCTACCCGGGCGGCGCCACCTCGAAACGCTCGCGGCATACCCCGACGAACCATCGCTCCGACGCGAGCTGGCGGCCGTCGGTGCTACGGCGGAGCTGGATGGGGTGCTAGCGGCCTTCGACGTCGTGCTCGCCCTCTTGGATGGGGCGGCGCGCGACGTGGTGGAGAGCTACCGAGCAAGGTACGAATGCGAGAACTTGAAGGTGCTGCTTCGCGCCGTGGAGCTACGCACCCCCTACGATGAAGTCCGCCCGCTCCTGTACGCCGTGGGAGACCTTGGCTCGGGCGACAGAGCGCAGGAGCTGCTGATGACCTCCACGCTCGTCGACGCGGTGTCCCTCCTCCCACCGGTTCCCTTCGGGCTCTTGCTCCGTCGGCACGTTCGTGCTGCCGGCGCGGCGGGCGCTGAACGCTTTCGCCTCGAATCTGTCGCAGAGCGCGAGGTGTACGAGCGGCTCTGGGAGAGGGTTGGTCGCCTTGACACACGCGACCGCGAGTCGGCCGTGCGTGTCCTCGGCACGAAGGTCGACTGCGTGAACCTCGGGCGGGCCGCGCGTTTACGCGTCTATCATGCCCTCGCGCCGGAGGAGATGCTACTTTACGCTATTCGCGGTGGTCGATTTCTTGGCTCGGCAGAGCGAGCCGTGCTTGCCGAGGCCCCGCCCGGCCGGTGGTCGGCCGCGCTCGCTCACACGCCGTACCGGTTCGTCCTCGGTGAGGCCGAGACGCCGCCTGCGCTCGAGCTCTCGCTGGAGCGGCTGCTCGCCCGCGAGACCTGCCGCGAGCTCTCCCGGAATCCGTTCTGCATCGGCATTCCTCTCGCCTATTTGATCTTGGAGGAAACGCTGGCCGCCGACTTACGGCGGCTTTGCGAGGGAAAACGCTTCGGCTGGTCGGAGTCGCGCATCCTCGAGGGCGTCGCGATAGAGCGCGGTCGCTGATGTTCCGGGTGTCCCCCATGTGTCGAGTGCTGCTGCTTGTGCCGCGTGCAGACCTCGACGCCGCAATCGACGAGGTCGGTGCGCTCGGCGCATTGCACCTGCTCGACTTGGCCGGCCGCGAGGATTGGGTCGGTGGCGTGCGGGCCTCTGACGTTGCCGAGTCGCGACGCGAACGGCTCGACGCACTGCGACGTCTCGAGGCGCTGACCCGCTTCTATGCGGCGCCTCCGCCGCGAGGGCTCGAGGCCGCACCGCTCCTCGACGTCATAGACGTCGAGCAACAGCTTGGCCAGTGGAGCGCGGAGATGGAGTCCCTGCGCAGCGAGCGAACGCAACTGCGGGACGAGATTGAGCGACTCGAGCACGAGCTTCGTGCCGTAAGGGCGCTTGCACCGAGCAGCGTGAATATCAGCGCGGTGCGGGCCATGCGATTCTTGGTCGGCGAGTGTGGCTGGCTCGAACAGACCGAAGTTGGCCGGCTGGAGGAGAGCTTGGCACGCATCCCCCACCGCGTCGTCCCGCTCGAGCGAACGGCGGAAGGGCAACTGGTCTTCGCGTTTGCCCCGAGCCGCGAGCGCGAGACGCTTGAGCGCGCACTGCGCGCGGTAGGCTTTGAGCGCCTAGAGCTCCCGGCCGATGCGTCCGGTATCGCCGGCGATGCGACACGCCCGCTCGAAGCGAAGCTCGAGCAAGCGCAGGCGGCCCTGCGCGAACTCGATGAGCGCTTCGAGCGCGCCCGACACGATCTCGCGTTGCCCCTGGCACGCGCCCGCACCGCGATTGAGCGGAGCCTGCTTTCTCTCGAGGCGCAAGCGCTTGCCCAGCGGAGCGAATCCATTTCCTTCATCTCAGGTTGGGTGCCACGCACACAGGTCGACGCCTTGCGCGCAGCGTTGAGGCGCGCCACGGGTGGTCGCTGCTACGTGCGCGTCGAAGAGCCGCAGTCGATTGACTCCGTCGTTACACGCCGCGAGGCAGTTCCGATCCTGCTGCGCAATCCCGCTCTATTCCGCCCGTTCGAACGGATGGTGGGCGCGTTCGGCACGCCGCGATGGGGCGAGCTCGACCCTACGCCCCTCGTTGCTACGGCATTCTGGATCATGTTCGGCCTCATGTTTGGCGACGTCGGCCAAGGCGCTGTCGTGGCGATGGCGGGTTGGTGGATCTTCCGCCACATCCCGCGTTACCGCGATTACGGGGTCATCCTGATGGAGTGTGGGTTCTCCGCGGTAGCGTTCGGCTTTGCCTACGGGAGCGTATTTGGCCGCGAAGATCTTCTGCCCGCGCTCTGGTTCCGCCCGCTCGGGGACGTGGCCCGCCTGCTCCGCATCGGAATCGCGTTCGGCCTTGCCTTTCTGAGTCTCGGCCTTGCCCTCAGCGTGCTCAACTCGATCCTGCGTCGTGATTGGGCTGCGGCTTGGTGGGGGCCTCAAGGACTACTTTCCGCCAGCAGCTATTGGATCGGCGCGGCCCTCGCGCTGCGCTGGCTCGCCAGTGGCAGGATGGGCGTGCGGGCAGGCGTCGCGGCTGCGCTGCTCGGCGCGCCGCTCGCGCTACTGTGGGCGATGCGCGCGTGGACCGAGCTGCGCGAGGAGCGGGAGGACGGCAGCGGAGGGTCAGGCCTCGTCGCCGCAGTGCTCCACAGCGCCGTAGAACTTGTCGACCTGATCGTGCGCAGCATTGCGAACACCGTATCCTTCGTGAGGCTTGCTGCCTTTGCCGTGGCGCACGCAGGCCTCCTCGTCGCGGTGTTCGCGCTGGCGCAGACGGTCGCGGCCGCGCCGGCCGGTCGGCTCTGGGGTTTTGTCGTGATTGTTGCTGGCAACCTCGTCGTCATCGCGCTCGAAGGCATGATCGTCTCGATCCAAGCCGTGCGGCTCGTCTACTACGAGTTTTTCAGCAAGTTCTATGAGGGAAGCGGACTCGCATACCGGCCCCTGCGGCTTTTGCCGCACGGAGCCTCGAAGGAGCAGGCATGAAGCGGGGACAAAGTCGTCTTGGCCAGCATCTGACGACGATCGTGCGCAGGGTGCAGTGGACGAACGTCGTCATCATCGGGACCGCGCTCGTAGGCATCGCGTGCGTGCTGCTCGCGGCCATTCCGGTCAGCGCCCAAGAGACCGCGGACACAGCAGGCGCCGTGGACGCGCGCAAGTTCGGCTTCCTCGCCGCGGCCATCTCGACTGGGCTTGCGGCGATTGGCGCGGCGTACGCCGTCGCCCACGTGGGTGCCGCATCGGTGGGGGCGATCAGCGAGAAGCCCGAGCTTGCGGGGCGCACGCTCATCTTTGTGGGCCTAGCGGAGGGCATCGCAATCTACGGGCTCATCCTCTCCGTGATGATCCTGGGTCGCATCTAGAGGCGTTTTGAACAGTGTATGATGGTCAATGGGCCGACGCCGCCGCATGTCATAGGAGACGCGGATACGGTCCGCGGCTTCCGCCTCGCCGGGCTGGCCGGCACGGTTGTCCAGTCTCGCGACGAGGCCGCTCAGGCTTTCCTGCGTGCCCGGGATGCGGGGATCGAGCTGCTCGTACTCACTGAGGAGGCGGAGGCCTTTCTGCGCGGTGCGGGCCTGCTGCCGCACGATGGGCGGCCCGTCGTTGCGGTCGTCCCGGCGGCTCGCGGCCCACGGCCGAGCCCGCTGCCCGCCGAACGACTGGAGAGGCGGGTACGGCGTGCACTCGGCCTCCCGGTCGAGAGAGAGCCGTGAGTACGGACCGGCCTGCGCAGTCGGGCGACGGACTTGGCGTACTGTTCGAGACGATCGCGGCAGAGGCGCGAAGCGAAGCGGAGGCTCTGCTGCGCGAGGCGCGCAGTCGCGCTGAGCGTCTTGTAGAGGAGGCGGGGGCAGAGGCACGCAGAGTGCTCGACGTGGCGACGGCAGCGGGCGCTGCAGAGGGTGAACGGGAGCGCCGACGTCGCGTCGCCGCTGCGCAGATTGAGACGCGCCGCGCAAGTCTCGCCGAGCGCGATGCACTCGTCGAGCGAGCAATCGAGGGCGCTGCGCGCCGCTTCACCGAAGCGCTGGATGGTCCCGACGGCGCGCAGCTCCTGGTTGGGCTGGTCGCGACCGCGGCGCGTAGCCTCGGCGATCCGCGCCTTGTCGTGCGCGTCCGCCCCCAAGACCGGGCACGGATCCCGCGCCGAATCAGCGGCGTCGACGCCGAGCTCGTGCTGCACGATAGGCCACTCGATGAGCCAGGTGCGGTTGTCACCACCTCCGACGGCCATCGCATCGTGCGCGTCACGCTGTCCGGGCTCCTCCACCGGCGCCGCGATGAACTCCGGACAGCCGCGGCCCGGGCGCTATTTGGCGAGAGGAGCGCGCGATGAAACGCGTCGGCAGCGTGGTATGGGTGAGCGGACCCGTCGTGCGTGCCGCACTCCTTGGGCGTCTCCAAATGATGGAGCTCGCCTTCGTCGGCGAGGACAAAATCGTCGGTGAGGTGATCGAACTCGCAGGTGAGCATGCGACGCTCCAGGTCTACGAGTCCACGGTGGGCCTCGCACCCGGCGCTCCCGTCTATGGAAGCGGGCTCCCGCTCCATGTCGAACTCGGCCCCGGCCTTCTCGGCTCCATCTTCGACGGAATCCAGCGCCCCCTCGACGCGCTCCGCGCCCAAGGCGCCGACTTTATCCACCGCGGCGTCCAGGCCCGCTCCCTTGATCCGACGCGGACCTGGAACTTTGAGCCCACACTGCACCGGGGTGCCACAGTCGCAGGTGGGTCGCAGCTTGGGACCGTGCCTGAAAGCTCGATCATCCAACACCGGATCTTGGTACCTCCCGACCTTGCCGGCGTGTTGATCGAGACTGTTCCGGCGGGTAGCTACACGATCGATCAGGTGATTGCACGACTCCGCACCGCGGACGGCGAGGAACGGGATCTCACGCTCTCCCACCGCTGGCCGGTCCGCCGGCCTCGGCCCGTGCTTGAACGACTTGCGCTGGGCGTCCCTCTGATCACGGGACAGCGCATCATCGACGCGCTCTTCCCGCTTGCAAAGGGAGGCACGACCGCAATTCCCGGTGGTTTCGGAACCGGAAAGACCGTGACGCAGCAGAACCTGGTGAAGTGGGCGGACGCAGATGTGATCGTCTACGTCGGGTGCGGCGAGCGTGGCAACGAAATGACGGGCGTGCTCACGGACCTGCCCAAGCTCGAGGATCCTCGTACGGGTGAGCCGCTGATCCGCCGGACCGTGCTCGTAGCGAACACCTCCGACATGCCAGTGGCGGCGCGAGAGGCATCGATCTACACGGGGATCACGATCGCCGAGTACTACCGCGACATGGGATACGATGTCGCACTGATGGCCGACTCGACTTCTCGCTGGGCCGAGGCGCTGCGTGAAATCTCGGGCCGCTTGGAGGAGATGCCTGCAGAGGAGGGCTTCCCCGCCTACCTCGCTACGCGCCTCGCCGAGTTCTATGAACGTGCCGGGCGTGTCCGCACGCTCAATGGCGGGATCGGCTCGGTGACCGCCATTGGCGCGGTGTCACCGCCGGGTGGAGATTTCTCTGAGCCGGTTACACTGCACACCAAGCGGTTTGTGCGTTGCTTCTGGGAACTCGACAAGGATCTGGCCAGTGCCCGAATCTTTCCGGCAATCAACACCGCAGACAGCTACAGCGACTACGCCGCCGATGTGGCCGGCTGGTGGCGAGAGTCCGGGCTCGGTGATTGGGCGAGTCTGGCCGCGCAGTGTCGCGAGCTTCTGCAGTCCTCTCGCAAGCTCGAACAGGTCGCAGCACTCGTCGGCGAGGAAGCGCTTCCGGACGAGGAGCGGATAGCACTCGAAGGCGCGCGGCTCGTGCGCGAGGCATTCCTGCAGCAGGACGCCTTCGATCCGATCGATCGCTTCTCGAGCCCGATGAAGACGGTCTCGATGCTGCGCCTCGTGATCCAGTGGCTGACCCGCGCGCGTGACGCTGTCAGGCGCAGGATTCCCGTCTACCGGGTCCGCTCCTTGCCGACGCGTGGGATCCTCTTGCGCATGCGCTTCGAGATCGCGGGCGAAGAAGCCGATGCATTCGAGCAGCGGCGGCAGCAGATCGACGCGTCCTTCGACCAGCTGCTTCGGGAGGAGGGGCAGTTGCCCGCGGTCCCCGTAACCGCCAGATGACCGCGTCCAGCGAAGTCGACTCGCGCTCCCGCTCTTTGGGCGGACTCGTCAGCTATGTCGGAGCCCAGCGCCTTGCGGGTCCACTCGTCTTCGTGGATGGGCCGCGGAATGTCGGCTACGGCGAGGCCGTCGAGATCGACTTCGAGGGCCGGCGTGTGCACGGCCGCGTGCTGGAGGTGGGCACAGACGTCGCAGTGGTGGAGGTCTTCGAGGGCACGGCGAACCTCGGGCTCGCCCAGATCGAGATGCGCTTCCTCGGCCGACCGCTCGAGTCACCCGTTGGGCTCGAGATGCTCGGCCGCACATTTGACGGGCGCGGCAACCCGATCGACGGGGGTCCCGCGCCCCTTCTCGTCGAGCGACGCGACGTGAACGGGCTCCCCATCAATCCGATTGCACGCGACTACCCGCGCGATTTCATCCAGACCGGCATCTCTGCCATAGACGGTATGAACACACTCGTGCGCGGCCAAAAGCTTCCGATTTTCTCCGCGAGCGGACTGTCTCATGACGCTCTCGCAGCTCAGATCGTCCGACAGGCGCGACTCCCTGGTCAGGAGTCAGAGTTCGCAGTCGTGTTCGCAGCGATCGGTGTCAGTCATGACGTTGCGCGTGCCTTCCGCGCAAGCTTCGAGGAGAGTGGCGCC
>DATFYN010000009.1:0-14608 GCA_035315025.1 Myxococcota bacterium | reverse complement strand
GGGGCTCTCTACGTGGCGCTTGACTTTATTCCCAACGCCCCGCCTACGTCTCTGGATTGGTCGCAGAATCCGGTGCAGTTCCCAACGGTTCCCGGTGAGATCGAGGCGATCGAAGCGAACGTTGCCGACATCATTAAGAAGCTCAACCAGGTGCCGTTCAAGGGAATCGGCGACGACCTCCGCAAGGCGATCGTCGAGTTCGATCAGACGCTCGTGAGTGCGCGCGGCACCCTGGACAACGCCGGCAAGCTGATCGAGCCGGATTCCGTGTTGGGTCAGGAGCTAGGGAACTCGCTCCAGGAGGTCGCCCGCGCGGCCCGGGGGTTGCGCGGGCTCGCGGATTATCTCGAGCGCCATCCTGAAGCGCTCCTCCGCGGCAAGTCAGGGGAGGCAAAATGAGGGACCGGTTCGTGCCTCTGGTCTTGATCGCGCTTGTTGCAGCGTTCGCCGCGGGTTGCGGGACGACGGCACCGTCGCGCTTCTACACCCTCGACTCGACGGCCGCCGCAGACGGTGCACCGCCTGCGCGCTGTTCGGTGATTGTGGGGCCGGTATCCATCCCAGCTTCCGTGGACCGGCCAGAGTTCGTCGTTCAGGTCGCACCCAACCGCGTGGAGATTGAGGAGTTCGACCGCTGGGCCGCGCCGCTTGGCGACAGCATCGCGAGCGTCGTGGCCGGGGACCTCGCTGTGCTGCTCGGGACGCCAGAGGTGGCGACGACTCCCCTCGCGAACTTCAATCCCGAGTATCGGGTGACAATCAACGTGCAGCGCTTCGAGTCCGTTCGGGGCGGGACAGCGATCGTCGACGCAGTGTGGGCCGTGCAAAAGATGGGGGGCGGCCCAGCGCGCTCGGGCCGCACGGTCGCCCGCGAGGCTATTCAGGGAGAGGGTTTCGATGCGCTCGCAGCCGGGCACAGTCGTGCGCTCGCGACGATGAGCGCCGACATCGCTGCGGCGATCCGGGCAGCCAACGACACAGTTCGCTGAGGTCGCTCGATCTACCGACTCTCGCTGCTGTCCGCCGCGCACCGCAGATGGCAGAAGCCTCGGCCGCGGCCGATATCGATTTCACCCTGGCTTCCTTGCCATCTCCTGCACGCTGCGCAACGGAGACGCGCGCTATCCGCGTGCGACACCTCGCGCACAGAGGCGTCGAGCGCAGGACCACGATGTCCGCCGCAGAAGTGCCCCGACGGACCAAAGGGGTGCGCGCCTCGACTCCTGCCGGAGGCACGCCCTAGAATCCGGAAGATGTCGAAGGCGGCCCTTGCGACCCTCGCCGGCGGGCTCCTCGCGCTAGCGACGCTTGTGGGCGCGACCGTCGCAGCGCCTGCGTGCGCTCTCGTCGTCGTCTCGGACCGCGGCTTCGAAAATGTGACAGCACCGAGTGACGACCCGGGGTGGGCGAACGTAGGCACCGTCTCGGGCCTAACCGGCATTTACCTCGGAAACGGCTGGATGCTGACGGCGAGCCACGTCGGCGCCGGGCCGGTCGTCCTCGGCGGTCGCACATTCAGCGCGGTGCCAGACTCGACGGTACAGCTACGGAACCAGGATGGGAGCCTGGCGGACCTGATCCTCTTTCGTATCCAGGGTGCCCCTCATCTCCCGAGGCTGCAGATCGCGACAGCCACGCCTCAGGTGGGAACTCCAGTGGTGCTGATGGGGCACGGGCGAAACCGCGGCGCTCCGATTTCGTGGTCCGGACACGAGGGCTTCGCCTGGGGAACGGCCTCGGCGCTGCGCTGGGGGACGAACACCGTGTTCAAGAGCGACGTACGAGCTAACTCGACCGAGGCGTTCGTCACGCAATTCCGTAAGGACGGCGCGACGCCACACGAGGCACAGGCGGCGGTGGGCGATTCGGGCGGCGCAGTGTTTGTGAAAGTGCGGAGGAAATGGCGGCTCGCGGGCGTGCTCGATATGGTGGCCACATTCGACAAGCAGCCTCCCGAGACCGCCCTGTATGGAAACTTCACCGTGAGTGCCGATCTCGCACGATATCGCCCGCAGATCGAAAAGCTGACCTCCAAGCCGATGGAGCGCAGCCCTGTGAAGTCAAAGGAGGGCCGTCCGCGTTAGCCAGCCTCAACATGGATGGGCACGCCCCGACCGAAGCCGGGGGCGTGTCGAAGCGAGCTGCTACGCGGTCACGCCTGCCGGCGGAGACCCGCCGCGAGCCCTACGAGGGGGATCGCGATGAGCGCCCATGTCGCCGGCTCCGGAACGGCGAGGCCGGTGACACCAAAGGTAAATCCATTCCAAAATTCGGGGTCTGCGCCGGTCCAAGTCAGAGAAGTGAAGGTCCCGGTGAACTGAATGATACCGTCCCCTTCATGGCCGGTGAGGGTAGTACCGGAAAGGCTGAGGCAAGTATCGCATCCACCAAATGCGTTCGATGGCCCCTGAGTCAAAAGCGACATTGACTGGCCTGAGGCCAGCGAAAATGCGTACTGCGTAGGCACACCTACGTTACCCAAAGAAACGATCTCCATAATCGGATTCACGACTGCCGCGCCAAACGTGACCGTGTGCGTGGTTGCGGTCCCATCGATCGCAATCATGTCCGAATCTGGCGCGTTCGGTACGATCGGCGGGTCCGTGAATGTTGTCGATGGCTGATAGAAATCAGTTCCGATCCCATTCAGTTGTGTAAAAGCAATCTCACCCGCGTAAGTAACGCTCACTGGTGTAGAACCCACCAGTAAGGTTCCATCAGCGGTTGTTGATGTGGGCTGCGCGGTCCAGGTCGTCCAGCTAATGGTACCGGCGAAAGCTGGCATGCTGAGAAACGTCGCGAAGAGGAACGCGCAACCTAGTAGGCGCTTCTGAGAAGTGGTCACCTTGTTTTCTTCCCCTGGGGTGAAGGGTTTAACTCGGGAGGGGGTTTCGGCAGTCCAGGAGAGCCGCCGCGTGGAGACCAATAGCGGCCTGCTAGCCACGGTGTTGCATGGATAGCGAGTCGGCGATCGCTCTTGGTCACCTAATGATCTGCGTCACACTTTGCAGCAGCGCAGCAAATCGTCCTCCGACACCCCCCACGACGGACTCGGAGCCTCTTCCCGCTCTACCTGGGAAGTACCCGCTTCGCCTCAGGCGGTAGGGTGAGGTCCGTGATCGACTCGCAGATGCGACGCGCTTCCGCCTACCCGAGACCGCCCGCGCGGTGGCGCCGCTCGCCCACTTCGGCCCCTACGCGGTCCGACGCCTCGCCCTCGACTTGGACGGCCACACGATCGAGCGCACGGAGGGCATCTCTGCGCTGGCCCAGCCCCTGGTCGTCTACGAGTGCCTGAGGCCCCGAGCACACGAGCGACCAGCACTGGACCGTGCAAGCTCATGCCGTGGTGCAGTACGCGGGAGCCGCGGCCGAGGTGCTGCTAGCGGAGCGTGAGGGTGAGACCCACCCTCGGCTGACCCTGCGACGTGTAGTGCAGGACGCAGCCGAGGACGACCGCGAGCCGCTGGAGGGGATCGCACAGTGTTGGGGCTGTCGCTTCCCGCGGACGCCTGGCACGAATCCGCGTGGGATGCGGCTTGTGCATTCGTCGAGAAGTGCGGGGCCCAAGTCGAGGCCGTCGCGGAGGCCCTAGCCGAGGCGGGCGACGTGATACGCGCCCGCTGTCGGGCCGCCCTACTAGTCTAGGAAGCCAGAGGACGACTGAGTCTTCGGAGAGAACGGCAGGGCGCTTATCGGCGGAATGGTGCAATTTCCCCGCGGGGATGTGTAGATAGTATTACAAAGCTGCACATTCACGAGGATGTAAAGAATATCTACGGTTTTGCCGTTAGAGACTTGTGGCCCGGCACGAGAACCGGGATCGGTGCCTACAACCGGAGTAGTGAGACTCAAAGTAGGAGGGGGGTTGAGGACGCCAGAGGGAGGTGCGCGCTGTCATGCCTACCAAGAATCGCCTCTCGATTAGTGAGGCGCGGAGGATGCTTACTGAGCTTGTTGATCGCGCCGCATATCAGCGCAAGGAGTTCATCATCACACGGAACGGAAAAGCGATGGCGAGGATCGTTCCGATGGCGGAGGCTCAGTCTGAATTCGTGAAACTGGTGCGCGCGACGGTCGCAGATAGTAAGGACATCCTGCGGGAGCTGGAGTAGTCGATGAGCGAGGTGCGGTATCTGACCGTTGACGAGGCGCGTGATTTACGCAGAGATCATCAGGGTCTCTAAGGTCAGCTCAGCCGATATTCAGAACCTGCCTGGGCTCGAATCAGTACTTGGTCAGCCGCAACAGACCTTCGACGGTCAGGATTCATATCCGACCCTCGCGGCGAAGGCAGGAGCCCTCCTCTATTCGCTTTGCATGAATCATCCGTTCACTGATGGGAATAAGCGTGCCGCTCTCATGACCGCCCGCGTATTTCTCCGCTTAAACGGATTCGATCTTGCAGTGGAAACATTTGAAGCCGTGGGATTCATGACTTCGGTTGCTCGTGGTGAGCTTAGCAGTGATAAGGCGGGGCAATGGGTGGGTCAATGGATGCAACCGTTTGACCCGCGATCGATTTAGCGAAGGAGAGACGGAGGCCCATTCTCGTTTCGCCACAGCCCCTCGGAGCCTCCAGAGCCATCATCTCTGACTTCGTGAGCTCAATCTCGCGGCCTGCCGCTTCGCGATTATCGCACCCCTCTCGCAGCACGACAGGCCCACCACGCGCTTCGACCTCCCGCCGCCACGCCCGCCAGTGCGGGCACCGGGCCTCGGCATACAGGCAGGGCACCGGGCGCTGGGTGGGGAGAAGGGCAAGCGCCTTTCGCTGCGGAAGCCGTCCCCCTGCGAGGGCCGATCGATAGGAGAGATTCCGCCGACGAGGGCACGCCGGCGGTGCCGGGGGCGCTTGGCGCGGGAGATCCCCTGAGACTTCCGACCCCAGTCCGACCACTCCAGTGGATGGGGAGCGCGCCCCTCGGCAGCTCGTGGCTCCGTCTCCATCTCGCGACACTTGACGTCGACGCCTTGGAGGTGCTCTTCTCGTCTCTACCCCCCCGGTAAGGGATTTTCTGGAGGCTCTCATGCGTTCCCCGCGTCTTGCTCTTGCCGCAATCGCCATCGCTGCGGTCTGTGCTGTCGGCTTTGCGTGTCCGCCCCATTCGGGTCCGCCCGGCACGGCAGTCGTTCTCCCCGGCCTCACCGGTACGGTCCGAGTCATCACCGACCAGTTCGGATCGCCGAACATCTTTGCGTCCAACGACCTCGATCTCGCCCGCGTCCAAGGCTTCGTGCATGCGCGCGATCGCTTCTTCCAGATGGACACGACGAGGCGTGAGGTGAGCGGCGATCTCGCCGAGGTCCTTGGACCGAGCGCGATCAACGGGGACATCCAGAATCGCACCATCGGTCTGCGACGCGCGGCCGAGCGCTCCCAGACGCTCCTGACGTCCGAGGAGAGTGCTGTCCTCCAAGCGTATGCCGACGGCGTGAACGCCTGGCTGAACACGCATCCGCTCCCGCCAGAGTATACGCAGCTCGAGCTTACGCAGGCGCGGCCTTGGACCGTGGTCGACTCGCTCGCGATCGGAAAGGGAATTACAGCGAGCCTCTCGCTGGAGATCGACGCGGGGCTCATTGAGAAACTCGATGAGTACATGGCGAAATGCGCCGCGGCGACGCCGCCCTGCGATGGAGAGAAGCTGCTCTTCGATGACGTGCAGCGCTTTGCGCCGATGGACCCCGCATCGACCGTACCGGACGCCACCGGCTCCTTTCCCTATCTCACTGCGCAGGCGAAGCTTTCGTCCAAGGACCGGGCCTTCGTGGCTGCGGCTGCGGCGAGAGCGCGGCGTTTGCGCCTGAAGATCGAGGGCGTGCCGCGATTGGCCAAGGCGCTCGATCGCAAACAGACCTTCCAGGGAAGCAACGAGTGGGGAGTGAGTGCCGCGGTGAGCGAGACCGGCAAGCCGATGATCGCGAACGACCCGCACCTCGCCCTCGTTGCTCCTTCCACGTTTTACGAGAATCATCTCGCCGTGAAGAACGACCCGCTCCAGGGTCCGCTCAACGTGAACGGTGTGTCGTTCCCTGGCGTTCCGTTTGTGATTCTCGGCCAAAACGATCGCGTCACGTGGGGCGCCACCACGAATCCCATGGATGTGAGCGACATCTTCCTCGATCATGTGGTGGGTCGGGTGAACGGGTGCCCGGTGGGGCATCCGACCTGCATCCAGTCGGGCACCGATCTCTATCCGCTGAAATTTGAGGTCGCTCAATATCTCACCAACACCCCGGGAGATGGCATCCTCGATAACTTGGTGGACGCCGGCGTGAGCTTGGACCAGCGTGTGATCGTAACCGTGGATGACGAACGGCGTAGCTTTGCGCCGATCGTCGAAGTAGACGATCCCCTTGCGCTCATTCAAGGCGGTGAGACCCACGTGCTGACGCTCCAGTACACGGGCTTCCATGGCACCCGGGAAGTGGAGGCTTTCCGCATTTGGAACCGTGCTGCGAACCTCCAAGACTTCCTGACGGGACTCAAGAGCTTCAATGTGGGCTCGCAGAATTGGGCCTATGCAGACAGCGACGGCAACTTGGGCTACTTCACCAGCGCCGAGCTCCCCCTACGCAAGGATCTCGAGAATGGTGCCGTGGTCGGGCGTCCGCCCTATTTCGTGCGCGATGGCGAGTCGGGGGAGAACAACTGGGTCTACGACCCGCAACACCTGCAGGGACAGGTGATTCCCTTCGCCATCCTCCCCTTCAGCGAAATGCCGCAGACCCTCAATCCAGCCAATGGGTTCTTCGCCAACGCCAACAATGATCCGGCAGGTACGAACCTCGACAATAATCCCCTAAACCAGCATCGGCGGTCGAAGCCCTCGGCGATCTACTATCTCGACGCGAGTTATTCGGATGGTCTGCGTGCCGGGCGCATCACGCGTTTGCTGAAGGAAAAGCTGGATGCTGGCCGCAAGATCGATTCTGACGACCTGCGGCGCATGCAGGGCAATACGCAAGAGCTCGATGCACAGCTGCTCGTGCCGTTCCTTCTCGCCGCCTTCGACCACGCGAACACACCGGGCGCATCCAGCGCACTCAATGCGTTCGCGACCGATCCGCGTGTTGTCGAGGCGATCGGGCGTTTCTCGGCCTGGGATTTTTCCACGCCCACCGGGATTCCTGAAGGTTATGACGCGTCCGACGAGAACGGCCAGCGCATCCCCGGCGTGGATTCGCGGGAGGCGGCAAACAGCGTCGCAGCGACCCTCTACAACACGTGGCGTGCCGAGGCGATCAAAGCCACCATCGATGCTGCGCTCTCGCGCATCGGAGCGTCCGGCGTAGGTTCGGACAGCGCCTTGGTTGCTTTCTACCATTTGCTGTCCCAGGTGCCATTTACGGGCATCGGTGCTTCAGGCCTCGACTTTTTCCCGCAGCCGACGGGGCTCTCGGCGAGTGAACGTCGTGACGTCGTGCTCCTGGGCGCGCTCAGCAATGCCCTTGGAGCGCTGGCGGGACCCGGCTTTGCCCCCGCCTTTTCCGGATCGACGCGCCAGGAGGACTACCGGTGGGGCCGGCTCCACCGCATCACCTTCCAGCATCTTCTCGGCGGCGCATTCTCGATCCCGCCGGCTGCGGGTTTCACAGACCTCGCACCCGGGCTCCCTGGGATTTCTCGCGACGGGGGCTACGAGGTCATCAATGCATCGAGTTACGACGCCCGCGCGGAGGACGCGAACTCCTTTGGCTTTGGAGGCGGGCCGGTGCGGCGCTACGTCGGCGTCGCGGGCGCAGGCGGGTTCGATCGGGGAGGCGTCGAGGGCTGGAACGTGATACCCGGTGGATCCTCCGGAAACCCAGCGAGCCCGTTGTACGCAACACAGCTCGGCGACTGGCTCACCGTAGACCAGCACCCGGTCATCATGTCGGAGCTCGAAGCCCTGCGTGGAGCACGTGCGGTGGAAAGCTTCAGCGCGGCACCGATGCCCTAAAGGACGGCGCGGGCTAGATATGCCCATGATCACGCGTAGACAGGCGTGCGCGATGGGCTTCAGCGAGAGCGCGTAACTGGGAACTGGGAACGCGCACGTCACGAGCCCACCGATATTTCAATTGCGTTGAGACCCGTCGCGGCAGCGTGGCATAAGGCCCTCGCTCGGGAAGGGGAGCCGCGACGGGCGCTGCTCCTGAGCTGAGCTGAGACATGCTGTTCGCTCGGGAGAAAAGCCATGCGTCGTTGCGTCGCGCTCTAGCAACCGTTCCTGCCGCCGGTCGATGCGCAGTCGCAATACTCTCCGTCGCGGTGGCGTTCTTGGCCATGCCCGCAACCGGCGACAATCTCTTTGTCACGAACTTTACGAGCGGCACGATTGGCGAATACACCACCTCGGGGGCGACGGTGAACGTCTCCCTGGTCACGGGACTCTCTGCCCCGGCTTTCCTCGCAGTGTCTGGATCGAATCTGTTTGTCGCGAACGAGGGAGCACCCGCCCCTTGGGTTAGCGAATACACCACCTCGGGGGGGCTGGTGAGCGCTCCCCTGATCACGTTTTCACCGAATCCCCCGGTGAGCGTCGCCGTGTCTGGATCGGATCTGTTTGTCGTGGTCAACGGAGGAACGATTGGCAAATACACCACCTCGGGGGCGCCGGTGAACCCCACGCTGATCACGGGCACGGCGTTGGATGGTCCATGGGGCATCGTGGTAGTGCCCGTTCCCGAGCCCGCTACGGCCCTGCTCGTAATGGTGGGAGTGCTGGGCCTCGCGGTCGCCCGCCGCAGGCTGGCGTTGACCGCATAGCGTCCTCTCGGCGTGCATCGCTGGCCTCGCCGTCCGAGGCCTCCATGCACGACGCGCCTCACTCGGAGAGCGCGCCTTGGTGTAGCGCCCCGAACCCCGCCGCCACGACCGCCAACGCGGGCACCGGGCCCAAAGGCGTGCGGGTCGAGCGGGATGTGCTCCGCGGCTTCGTCTCCGCGTCGCAGCAGGTTGAAGTGCTGGCGGCGAGAATCGTTTTTTTTTGGAGGGGGGGATTCCAGACACTTTTGCGCCGCGGGTGCCACTTCCTCATTGAAGCGCGTCTTCTGAACTCCTCTGTTGCCGATGGTCGTCCGGCCAGTCTCGCATCCGATGCGTGTTTTGGGCACGAGCACCGGAACAGTTTGCCGGACGGGTCGGGGCCTCGGCCTCACACCGCCAGCAACTGCTTCGGGGCGAACTGCGGCTCGGTCCCCTACACCTACTACATCTCGAAGTACGACACCACGAACGCGCAGTACGCGGAGTTCCTGAACGCGGTGGACCCGGGCGGGAGCAACGCGCTCACGCTCTGGAACCCGAACATGCAAACTGACACGAACGACGGCGGGATCAGCTTCGTCTCCGGTAACGCTTCGGGCTCGAAGTACGTGGTGAACTCGGGGTTCGCGAACGACCCCGTGGTCTACGTCAACTTCTACGACGCGCTGCGCTTTGCGAACTGGCTCAACAACGGGCAGGGAAGCGGCAGCACGGAGACGGGAGCGTACACGCTGATGGGCGGCACCCCGAGCCCGAGCAACGGGCTCACGGTGACGCGCAACGCGGGGGCCGCGATCTTCCTCCCGAGCGAGAACGAGTGGTACAAGGCCGCGTACTACAACCCCATCAGCGGGAGCTACTTCGCCTACCCGGCAGGAACTAGTACGCCGACGGTCTGCGCAGCGCCCGGGGCGACCCCGAACACTGCGAACTGCATCCCCGGCGGCCCCATAAAGGTGACCAACGTGGGCGCGTACACCGGATCGGCGAGCCCCTACGGGACCTTCGACCAGGGCGGGAACGTCTTTCAGTGGAACGAGTAGATCGTGAGCGGCTCGAACCGGGAACTCCGGGGCGGGGGCTTTGACAACGAAGCCAACTCCCTCGCCGCGTCGAACCCGATCTACGTCCTTCCGTCAGACGGCGTGGGCGCCTTCATCGGTTTTCGTGTCGCGAGTCTCGTCCCCGAGCCCGGTACGGGTCTGCTCGTAATGGTGGGAGTGCTGGGCCTCGCGGTGACCCGCCGCAGAGCGGGGGTGAGCGCGTAGCATTCCTCTCGGCGGGCAACCTTGTGGGCCGAAGGAGGTTCGTGTGCGACGAGCAATTGGGGTAGCGCTGGGTCTCGCCTTCGCGGCTGTGTCTCGCCATTATCGATCGGGCCCGGAGCGCTCGCCTGGAAGCGACTCAGACTCCTTGTCCGGCCGGGGTGAACACCCTTTCTTGAGATCGGGTTCGAGGAAGGCCGCCATTGAGCGCGACACGGATGCAGGTGCCCTGCCTCTCGAGAGAGATGTGCCACGAAGGCGAGTCCGCGGTCTCGCTCTTCTCCGGCTCCACACACCGGGTCCCCGCGGAATGGGGGTACGAGAAATGCGTTTGATGTGCGCCTTGGTGGTAGTTTCTGCTTCGCTTCTCTCGACGGTTCGAACGAAGGATGCGGCCTCGGCGACGCCCATCACATGGTACGTTACCGGGGACTACTCGGCTCCGGCCTACGCGCAGGGACTATTCACATATGACCCAAGTACAGATGCGTATACGAACGTGGACATCTATTACAGCACACCCGCCGGCGATGTGAATTTTGTATCAGGAACTGGGAGCGCGGTCGAGTTGGATACGGAGCCGGAAGAACTGGACGGATTGGGGAAAATTCATCTCGGCTTCCTGTTTCGATCGCCATTAACCAACGCAGGAGGAGTCATACCATATCAAGGCACAGGGGTGATACCAAATAAGACACAGTTCATCAACGCTGGGACCGTCTCCGCAACACCCGAACCGTCGACCGTGATCCTCATTGGCGCCGGCCTCTTGGGCCTTGCGGCCCGCAGACGCTCAGCCGCGATGAAGTAGGGGATAGTCCCAAACGCACGCCGCGCCTGCCGTAGCACCTCTGTTCGTGAAGTGCACAGCGCCCGAGCACGTCGCACTCGTTCGCGCGATAAGGCCCGCTCGGGCCCACTTCTGCCGGCGCCGAACGTACTGCCCGAGCGCACCGGGAGAGGCCCTTCCGGTGCGCTCTTGCTCCTGAAGCCGGGCCGCACGCTCTGCGAATCGTTCCCGCGTTCGCTTCGCCACCGTGAGCCCGTGCGGGCCCATCCGGTAGCCGAGAAAGTCGAATCCCTTCACCACCCGCCCGATGAAGGTCTTGTCGGGGTGCTTCGCGAGGCCGAGCGCGGCGAGCGTCTCGTTCACGACCCTACCGCACAGTCGACCGCTCGAGCCTCGACCCTCGCCCAGTGCGAAGATTTTCGGACTTCCTCGCGTGGGCGCTCTCCACAGCTACGTCTAGCACGAAGCGGCGTGGATACCGGTCAAGCGCGACCGAGGGGGAGCGCAAGATTTATACTGGGAACAGACAGGTTCTATGAAGGGACAACGCCTCCTTTGGGGCGGAAGATCGCCTTCATCGCTCCGATTCCCGATGCTTTTCATTCCATTCGCTAGCGAGCCGCTTGGCTTCCACGAACTGGCCGCTGGTTAGTTGGGACTCAATAGTCCTGAGAGGGTCCCGGGCTCGCTGATACCCAGCGGACGCACTCAGACGTAACCACATGTAGGACTCAACCAGGTCCCTGGGGACGCCCGAGCCGCTCTGGTAGGCCACACCGAGTCCGAATTGTCCGATCTCGTTTCCCTGCTCCGCGGCCGCCCGGTACCACGCTACACCTCGTTTGGGATCTTGAGGTACGCCAATGCCTTCCATATACATCTCGGCAAGCAGAACTTGCGCCGACGGGTCCCCTTGCTCCGCAGCCTTGTCATACCATTCCGCCGCCTGAACCTCGTCTTTGGGAACGCCGTCACCGCGGTCGTACATCAGGCCAAGCCTGGATTCCGCCGAAGCGTCGCCGTGCTCGGCAGCCCTGCGAAGCCACACTGCGGCCTGAGCCGCGTCTTTCGGAAAACCGTAACCTCGGTAGTACATCCAGCCGATCTTGCCTTCCGCGTGCGCAGGGCCATGTGCGGCGGCTTTGCGGTACCACTCAGCTGCGATCTCTGGATCTTCCGGAACACCAAGACCCAAGTTGTATGCAAAGCCCAGGTATTCCTGGGCACCTGCGTCTCCTTGCTCCGCTGCTCTCCGGTACCAATCGAGTCCTCGCGCCGCATCCTTAGGTATCCCTTTACCTAGGACATACATGCTACCGATCGAGACCTGCGCGGATGCGTCCCCCTGCTCCGCCGCTTTCTGAAACCACTGGGCTGCGATCGCGCTGTCCGCCGGCACTCCGTCGCCGTGGACGTACATAGCACCGAGCCTTGCTTGGGCAGAAGCGTCTCCCCGCTCCGCAGCCTTGCGAAACCACGCCGCGGCCTCGGCCGCGTCCCGGGGTACGCCGTCGCCGCGGTAGTACATGTTCGCGAGATTGACCTGAGCGTCCGCATTCCAGAGGAATGCACGCACGCGGATCCGATCAGTGTCGCTACACGCAACGACGCACGCGCAGACTGCAGCGCGCAGGATATAGATGGGGATGCAACACCCCATCTTGTGGGCGGAAGAACTCATAGCCAGACTCTTGCACTGGGACCATGCGACGATGCGGTCGGTCATACGACCCGCTCGAGGACCTCGCGCGCGGCCGTGAAGCACATCCATGGTGTACACAGGATCTCTCCTTCGAGGTCGAGGGGGCGGTTACCCTCAAAAGACTCCGGCGCAGAGCCGGCAATGGCGGAGGAGGCTGCGGATGCTCGGATCGCGTTGCCGCCTGTGGCGATGAATCCGACGCTGCGAAACCCAGCCTAGGGCTGCGGGCGCAGTAGACCTATGAACTAGTTCACACCCTGACCGGGAATCGGGCGCGAGCGGCAGTTCGTTTGCCCGCGCTGTCCCCAGGCTCCGGGCGAAGGCATCATGCCGATCGAGGGGGGCTGTTCAAAACGAACAATCGGAACGGCTCGATCGTTCAGTAAGACTTGATCCGCGAGTGCGGGATCGCACGCTCCGGGTTGCCGGCTTCGGCGCCCGCAAAGGACTCGGCGCGTTTCGCGAGCGTGGAACGCGGTTGCATCCCAGTGCGCCTCGTGAGAAAAATATGCGTCGCGTCAAGCTTCGTCCGAGGGGAGGCAGTGCGGGTCGGCATCCTCGAGATCCTCATCGCCGACGTCAATTGCGGCCCCCTCCGGCGTCTCTACTGCCGGCACGTGAACCGTCACTACGCGAGCATCATGCCGCAAGCAGTAGCCGTGTGGAGCCGCCGCCGCGGTCATCAAACGTTCTACGCGACCTACTGGGGCCAGGCGGATCCGAAGTCGCTCCTTCCGGACGATCTGGATGTGGTCTTCCTCTCCGCCCACACCAGCGCGAGCGCCTTGGCGTATGCGCTCGCCAGGCTCTTCCGACGCGAAGGCACGCTCACCGTGCTGGGGGGGCCTCACGCCAAGGGCTTTCCCGAGGACGCGCTGCGCTTCTTCGACGTCGTCGTCGCGGAATGCGACCGGATGTTGGTCGAGGAGATCCTCGTGGACCGGCCGCGAGGCGTCGTGGTCTCGAGTCCGAGGCCGCTGTCCGAGGTACCGACCGTCGAGGAGCGACTCCCGGAGCTCGAAAAGGCCCACTTCCGCCATGGACCTACGACCGGCCCCGTCTTCGTCTCCATCCTGACGAGTCTCGGCTGCCCCTACGCATGCGACTTCTGCACGGACTGGGACCGGCCCTATCGGCTGACACCAGTCGACCAGCTCGAGACGGACCTGCGCTTCGTCTCCGAACGGTTTCCGAAGGCCAGGATCCCCTTCCACGACCCCAACTTTGCGGTCAAGTTCGACAGCGTGCTCGAGGTGCTGGAGCGCATTCCACCGGGCGCCCGCAACCGGTATGTGATCCAGAGTTCCCTCTCGGTGCTTCGCGAGAATCGACTGCGCCGCCTCCGAGACACCAACTGCAGCTACCTGGCCCCAGGCCTCGAGTCTTGGAGCGAGTACTCGAACAAGGCGAACGTGGCGCGAGGCCGCAGCGCGCGACAGAAGCTGGACGAGGTGGTGGCCCACTTCGAGCGGATCCAGGAGTATGTCCCCGGACTCCAGGCCAACTTCATCTTCGGCGTCGATTCGGACGCTGGCAGCGAGCCGGTGGAGCTCACCAAGGAATTCATGGATCGGCTGCCCCGCGTGTGGTCCAACCTCAACGTCCCGACGCCCTTTGGTGGCACTCCCCTCTACGACCGGTACTTCGCCGAGGGCAGGATCCTTCGCGCCATGCCCTTCGCCTTCTACTACACGCCCTACCTCGCCACCACGCTGCGGAGCTACACCGCAGGGGAGTACTACGGCCACCTGATCGAGCTGTTCCAGCACATGACCTCGGCGGAGACGGTGGCGCGACGGATGCGGGCGCTATCGGGGATATACCACCTCTTCCATGCCTTGCGCCTGCTCAACGCTCGGCGCTGCCTCCGAGAATTCCGCGCGCTGCAGCGCCTTCTGCGCGCGGATCGCGCTTTTCGCGCCTTCCACGAGGGGGTGTCGGACAAGCTGCCGATTTTCTACCAGGAGCGTCTTCGATCGCTCCTCGGACGCTACGCGACGCTGCTCTCCGCGGCGGAGTGTCGTCCGGTTCTGGTGCCGGGACGCGCGTCGCGGGCGTCGATGCCCGACCGCTCGCAGCGGCGTTCCGCGCGCCGA
>DATFYN010000008.1:0-27964 GCA_035315025.1 Myxococcota bacterium | reverse complement strand
CGCGAATGCGCTCGAAGTCGAGGCTGCCGTCGGCCGCCCGCAGCGGCTCGCCCTGAAAGAGTTGGACCGAACCCACGTGCATGTGGACGTTCGGCGTCTCGATGGCGAGGAAGGTGGCGTCAAGGGCGGAGAGGCGGTCGTAGTGCACGTAGCTCATCGGTACCTCGGGCTCGTCGGGCAGTGGGCTTCACTAGCCCATGGCACAGGCGAGGATCCGGGTCTGTCGGATGGCCGACGCGCGCCGCACCCGCGGCTCCCTCGCCTGCCTCCACACCCGCGCGCAGGCTTCAGGCAGATCGCGGGATCGGGACTGCGGCGCCCTCCCATCGCGGCTCCTCCTCCGAGCGCTTCGCTCGCGCCGCCTTAGGAGGACTGGGGGCGTATCTCGCGGGCCCGCCGATCGGCTCGGCCGAAGTCCCCAAGGCCGGTTTCGCCCGCTCCAGGGCGCAGCACATCGATCGGGTCGCGCAGATCGTCGACGTAGCCGAGCGCATAGGCACCGCGCGCGTACCCCATGAGCCGGAGCAGGGGCAAGGGCAGCTCCCGAGCGATGGCCTGGGGCACCGCGAGATACTGATTCTCCTCCTGCCGCAACCACGCGCGTGTGTAGGTGAGGTTCAGTCCGTAGCGCACCCCGCGCGAGCGGTTCGCACCGCCGCCGTGGTAGAGCGCACCGGTGTAGAAGAGCACCGAACCTGCGCCCATCTTGGCGGGCTCGGTGTCGCTCTCCTTGAACGAGAGCCGATCGTCGAAGCAGTGGCTTCCCGGGATGACCCGCGTCGCGCCGTTTTCGTCGGTAAAGTCGTTCATCGCCCAGAGCGTATTGCATTGGACTTCATAGCCCTTGGGAAACGGGAAGAGGTCGAAGGCCCACTGATCCCGGTGGATCGGCTGGGCGGGCTCGCCGGGCCCAATCGCGATGACCTGGGTCAGGTGGAGCTGAAAGTTCGTGGCACCCTTGAGTGTCGCCTTCACCGTTTCGAGGACGAGAGGGTGCTGGACGAGCTCGCGGGCTTGGGGCGAGCGCGCGATGAGACCGCCTGTGCGCCGCGTGCGCCGCCCGCTGAACGAGTCGGGCCCGAGGGGTGTCGCGGCGAGGTAGGGCCCGAGCTCGGCCCGCATGCCATCGAGCAGCGCGGGATCGACCATACGGTCGACGACGCAGCAGCCGTCTCGCTCCAAGAGCGCGGCGACCCGTTCGCTTCCCGCGGTCGCGGCGAGATGTTCAATCGGCACACGGCACCTCCCCTCTCGACGAGAGCCTATGCGCAAGCAGCGCCGGAATCACGCGCGAAACGAACCAGGGCGGCCGCCTTCCGGACGGGTGCGCTTAGGCCTCTTCGCGAGCACCGCTTTTCCGCTTGACTTCGCACGTATACGTTCCGTATACGAACGCTTACGTCTCGCAGTGGAGGAGCTGGTTTGTCCTTGGCCCCCGACGACCGCAAGGAGCGTGTGATCACCGCACGCGTGCCCGAGGCCCTGGATGACGCAATCCGCCACCGTGCGACCTCCCTTGGTCTCTCGGTCTCGAATCTCGTCCGCAACGTGCTGCAGAACAGCCTCGGCCTCGTCGGAGATATCGTGGCAGACAGCGCCGAGATCGCACGTCTTGCGCGGGGAGAGCGCCAGCGCAACGCGTCACACCCCGCAGCGCTCCTTGCCGGCGCTCCTGCGCCGAGCCCGCGCGTGCTCGGCTGGCAGGGGGTGCGGCTCGCCGTAAACGCCGTCTGCGAGGTCTGCAACACCGTTCTCCCCCGCGGTACCCAGGCTGCGGTGGGCGTTCTCGAGGGTGCCGGCGCCACCCGCTTGCGCTGCGAAAGGTGCATGGAGGAGCCGGATGCGGGTTGACCCTCGCTCCTCGCGGCCGAAGAGACCGCCGCCCGAGCCTGCGGCGCGCCTTGCGGACGTGGTCGACGCCTCGATCATGCTCGTGCGCAATGCGCGAGAGGGCGCGCTACGCCTTGTCGAAGGGATCACGGACGACGCGCGAGATGTCGTGCGCGAGGCGCGCGCCCTGCGCCAAGCGGCGCGCGAAGAAGCCACGCGGATCCGCGCGGCAGGTCGCGCCATCCCCCGCGGCGCACGGGTGGCGAGCGAGCTCTTGCGTCTCGCAGCCGCGTACCGCCTCGACGCAGCCGTCCGGCCGGCGCGCGAGGTATTCCGAGGAGCGCGCGCCGGGGAGATCGCCCGGGAACGCCTCCACCGCTTGGGCGCGGAGCGCCTGCACGCTCTCTGTGTCGAGCTGCGAGGCGGCGTCCTCAAAGTCGGGCAGTTCGCCTCGACCCGCGTCGACCTCCTGCCCCCCGCCTACGCCAAGGCCTTGGCCCGGCTGCAGGACCAGGTTCCCCCGCTCCCGGTGGAAGCAATGCGCGCCCGCATCACCGACGAGCTCGGTCCACGCGCGCGACTGCTCGAGGGGCTCGAGGAAGAGGCGCTCGCCGCCGCATCTCTCGCGCAGGTCCATGGCGCGCGGCTTGCGGACGGATCACGCGTCGCGGTGAAGGTCCAGATCCCGGGTATCGAGTCGGTCGTCGCGGCCGACCTCGCCGCTCTGCGCGTCGCTGCGCCCGCACTTTCAGACCTCCTCCCGGGGGTCGATCTCACGACCTTCGTGCGGGAGCTCTCGAGCGCTGTGTCGGCGGAGCTCGATTACAGCAAGGAAGCGCGAAGCGCGGCGGCCTTTGCTGCGGCCTTTGCCGGCGATCCGGAGGTGGTGGTGCCGCGCATCTACCCCGAGCTCTCGTCGGAGCGCGTGCTCGTGATGGAGCGCCTCGACGGTGAGCGCCTTCCGGACTGGCTCGAGGCCACGACCACTCGCGGCGAGACAGGCGCCCATGAGCGCGACCAGCTTCTCGGGATCTTGCTCCGCGTCTACTGCTCCCAGGTCCTCGACCACGGCCTGCTGCAGGCCGACCCCCACCCCGGGAACTTTCTCGTGCTTCCCGGGCGGGAGGGACCGCGCCTTGGCCTGCTCGACTTTGGATGCGTGCAAGTATACACACCGGAGCGACGCCGCACCTGGGCGCAGCTCGGGCTCGCGATCCTCGCGCGCGACGAAGCGCGCCTGGGTAGTCTCTTTGTGGAGGCGGGCTTTCAAAGCCGGGATGACGACCTCGAGTCCCTGCGCGGATTTGCAGAGCTTCTCCTGGAGCGCTTCCGCGAGGGTGTGCCCATCGGGGAGGAGGGCGAGGCGGCGCAGGCGCGCCTGCTCGAGGCCTTCGCGCTCGTGCACGAGAATCCCGTCGTCCGTGTCCCGGCGGACTTCGTGGCGCTCGGCCGGGTCTTCGCGGCGCTCGGCGGCCTTATCCTGCGCTGGCGCCCGCGCGTCGATCTGTTCGCGACACTTGCACCCGGGCTTCTCAGCGCGGCCGCAACCGTTGCCACGCGCCCCCGTGACCCCATCGTGAGCCGCCCGGCGTCGGTCTAGCGACACACCACGCCTCTGTTCGCGACGGGCACGCCGTGGTCGTCCCAGCGCTCCGTTGCCTTTCAGTTTGCACGTGGCAAGGACGTCACTCACCACCTCTAGATCCCAAGAGCCCGCAACACCGGTCCCACTCCGAGTGCGGCCCGCGCTCCGGCGCGGGTTAGGCCCGAGTCTCGGTGCGACCCCTGTCGCAACTTCTGGATTTTGCTGGACACGACCTCCCGTCGGTGGTCTACCGGAATGTGTTCGCCTGCCAAAGGAGTCCTCCATGCTGAGATGCGCGCCTGTCGGATGGGAATTGGTCCGCCGCTCCCCCGCTGCCGTCGATGCAGGACCCGTGCGCGGAGTGTGCCGCGCAATCCGTGGTGCTCGGGCAAGAAGGGCTGGTAGCGAGGCGCAGCGTCGCAGCCAGGTTCGGCCAATCGGCCGGGAGAAATGGGCGGCGCGGTATCGGAGCGCCCGCGGGTCGCTTGGCCTTGGCAGCTCCCCAGGGTGCGAGGCACTGCTCGCGCTCGGCGGAAAAGCCGCATGCGGCTCGCCGCCGGAGCTCCCTTGTGTGGCTAGCGGCCCGAGCTCGCGACCGAGCCCCGGATCTCGTGATGCCGCCCCGTGTTCAGCTGTGCCGCGAGCGCCAGCACGGCATCGATGTAGGAGTCCGACCGGTTGTAGCTCCAGATCACGGCGCGTTGCTCGGCGCGAGTTAGGCCCGGGCGCCAGCCGTGGGCCTCTAGGAAGCGGGCGGTCGAGGCCGCGGCATCATCGATTTCGAAGAGATCCACACGGCCGTCGCCGTTCCCGTCCTCGCCGTAGCGCTGGTAGCTTGTGGGAAGGAACTGGGGCGCGCCGAAGGCACCTGAGGGCGAGCCGGTCATCTCGAGCGGGTGCAACCGAAGGGTCTCCGCCACTTGGAAGGTGGCCCGCACCTCGGGATAGAACATCTCCTCGAGAACCTGCGCCCGTGCGCGAACCTGGGCGGCAATGTCTTCGTCGACGACGCCCTCGGGCGTCGCGTGTCGCTCCACGTTGGCCGCGAGATTCGCAGGCTCGTTGGCCATTGCGAGGCGTGCGAGGCCTGGAAGCACAAGGCTGGAGCCCGTATTCCGTCCGCAACGAGTCTCCACGTGCAAGATGGCGGTGATGACGTCTGCGGAGACGCCGTGGGCCTGCTCCGCCGCCTCGAGGGCCTTTGCGTTCTCTTCGCGGCATTCCCGCGCAAGGAGGACGCTCTTGCGGGTCAAGACTTGCCGGTAGAGGGCTTTCGATTCCCGCGGCTCCAAGCTGAAGAAAAGACCCTCAAAGGCGGGGACACGGGGGTCAGCAAAAGCGCTCGTGACCTCCGTCCGGTCGAGGCCGTCATTCACCAGGCGCTGGACGAGGTAGCCCCAGCCTTTGGCGGTGGCGACCCGATCCGGCCCATCCGAGTTATCGGTGACGGCGAGGGGGGGATCGGGGGCCTGCGTCTCGACAGTGCCCGAGGCGCCCGCCGGCCGACCTCCACTTGCGCATGCAACAGCGAGAGCGAGAAGAGCGAGAGCAGCAGCGCGGTGTGTCCCCGTCAACTTTTGGAGCCTCCGCCCACATTCTCGCGCGGCGCAGGGTGTCTCGTAAAGCCCTGTTTGCGGGTCTTCTCCATGCCCATCAGGCGTAGTACACGCCGATGGGATGGAGTTGCCTATCCGTTTTGAAGCGGCAAGGCCGCAACTTGGCGCTTCTCGCTTCGACGCTCGGGCCCCAGACTGTCTTCGGCAGGTTCAAGACCGAAAAACAGCGGGATCCCACGCCGAGCCGGCTGGGCGCATTTCCACGAGCGAAACTCTCGCTCTCCCCGCATGCCAGGCTCTGCTGAGGGCCTACCTCGAGCAAGCCACTCGCTGCACCAAATCCCTCGACATGGAATGCGCGGGGAGATCCCCGACGGAACTGGTCAATTCGGGTCCTAAGACAAAAGCCTGGCTAACGCGCGAACACGCGCGCCCGATCCGCGGCTCCGAGCAACCGGAAAGCCCCCGGAGCGAGATCGCCGAGGGGGAGCCGACCAATCCCCGCGCGCACCAGGCGCAGCGTGGGATGACCGACGGCGGCAGTCATCCTGCGCACTTGGCGGTTGCGCCCTTCGCGCAGGACGAGTTCGAGCCAGGCGTCGGGCACCGTCTTGCGCTGGCGCACAGGAGGGGTGCGCGGGGGCAGTGCAGCCGGAGGCTCGATCCGCCGAACCTGACAGGGGCGCGTCCTGCGAGCATCGATCACGACCCCTCCCGCGAGCTCCAGGAGCGCTGCGTCTTGAGGAATGCGCTCGACCTGGACCCAGTAAGTCCGGGGATGGCCTCGCGCCGGGTCCAAGAGCTCGCGGGTCACGCGAGCCTCGTCGGACAAGAGCAGGAGCCCCTCCGAATCCGCATCGAGCCGCCCCACCGGATAGACCCCGGGCGGGAAACCGAACTCGGCGAGTGTCGGGCGGCCACTCGCGTCCTTTGTAAAGCGCGAGAGCACGCCGAAGGGCTTGTGAAACGCAAAAAGCATCGTCCGCGGCTCGCCTCTCCTCTCTCTGAGGGTGCGGGCGAACACGGCCCGATTGTCCGATGCCCGGACCCACGGAGCGCGAGACCCCGGGCGCGGGCCTGTGCGCCTACCCCACGAAGAAGCTCTTGATACCGTGGAGCCCGAGCTGAAACCCGATGACCAGCAAAATGAGGCCAGATGAAACGCTGAAAAGCCGCCGTACCCGCGGCGTAGTGAAACGCTCCTGGGCAATCACAAGGAGCAGCATCATCCATAGCACGAAGGCCGTGACGACCGAGGCCACGAGCCGGCACGGGCCCCGTCGACTGCGTCACCGCAAGCGTGATGACGGTCGTGATGGCCCCGGGTCCAGCGACGAGCGGCATCGCGAAGGGAACAAGAATGCGGTCCCGCGGGTCCTCGTTACCCGGCGCCTCGCGGTGCATCCGGGTGGGCTCTCCGCGCAGCCTCTCGAGGCCCATGAGCGCAATGACAAAGCCGCTGGCGGCCTGGAACGAAGCAATCTGCAACCCAAGAGCGCGAGCACCCTGCGCCCCGCCAGAGCGGAACCTGCGAGGATCGCGAGCACTGCAAATGAAGCCAGGCCCGCTGCCCGTCGCTTCTCAGCACGCGAGAGCCCGTCGACGAACAGCAAGAAGAGCGGCGCGCTACCCACGGGATTTGCAATCACCAGTACCGCCGCGACGGCCTGGAGCAGCTGCTCGCTCAGCTAGGCGCTCCGAGCGCGCAGAGCGAGCGAAACGAGCGAGACCCCGCTGAACAGGAAATTGATCCCGACGAGCGTGCCCAGCGCCCAGATCGCCGAGCTCGGGAGCTGGCTCCAGATCATCGCGCCCGCAAAGACACCGAGAACGCCCGAGACGAGCACCCAGCCCCATCCCTCGGCCGGGCGAAGGTGCAGACCGAGCCACACCCGCACTCCACCCTCAACAAGCAGGAAGGCCGCGAGAAAGGCGGTGAGGGTGAACGCGCCGCTCATCGGGTAGAGCACGATCATGCCGCCGGCCGCGAGATAGAGGAGTCCGCTCAAGAGATGAAGGAAGAAGCCCTTGGCCCCGCGACCCTGGAAGGCATGCACGACCTGAGCGACACCTGCCGCAAGAAAGAGCCAGCCCACAAAAAGCGCGGTCGCCACGGTGCCGAAAATCGGCACACAAATCGCTGTTGTGCCGAGAACGATCTGCACGAGTCCGAGGGCAAGGAGCCAGCCCCAGTTGTGTCGCAGCACGTCAGAAAGAGAGGTCGAGGCTCTTGCATCCATCATCTACTGCTTTCTCCGCGCCTCGGCGGCGATGAGCAGAGCGGATCTCACAAGGCCTGCTCCGGCGATCAGGAGGCGAGATCGCATGACGCTTCTCCTTTGCGAGAGCGTGGAGGTGTTTTCGCGATCATAACCCGCCTGGGACACGCGGTGGCAAGCCGGCTCTTGGTGCTCGAGAAGCATCCTGCGGGGGTCGTCGGCCAGGCGCGGGGATTCCTCCACAGCTGCGGCTCGCGACCGGCGGACCGGCCCCTCTCGATGTGCTCGGGAGCCATGCCTCTGGAGAGCGACGCCTGACGGAGCAGACGAACGTGCCGGGAGCGGAAGGCCCCAGACATCCGTCACGCGGCTTGAGCGCTAGACGGGCTCGAGGTTCACTGCAAAGAGCACCGCACCGGAGAGATCACGGAGAGAGACGGAGAGGACCTCGGTCGCCCCGTCGATCTCGCCGAGCCCAAAGAATTGCAGGCCTTCACTCGGTGGGCGGTTCGGAGGCATGCCGCGCGAGACGCTCTGGAAGCGGATTTGGGGGCCAAACGTCGCGTCCAGCTCGTTCGGTCCGAAGGTACCCGCGTGGATCGGCCCCGCGACGAACTCCCAGAACGGCGGGAAAGGACCAAAGCGCGCACGATCGGCATGATAGTGGATCGCGGACGCGTAGTGCACGTCCGCTGTGATCCACACAATATTATGTATCCCGTGGCGCTGCACAAAGCCGAGAAGCTCGGCGATCTCGAGCTCCCGCCCGAGCGGCCCGCCTGAATCGCCGTTCGCCCACGCTTCGTACCATCCCGTCGGCACGTAGGGATTGAGATCGGGTACGACCAGACTGAGCGGCATGTCGCTCGCGATCAGCTTCCACGTCGCTGAAGAGCGGAGGAGTGCATGCTTGAGCCACTCGAGCTGCCGCCGACCCAGAAACGCACTCGTGTCCCCCAACTGCCGTTCCCGGTTCGGCCCGTTCGGGCCGCGGTACGAGCGCTCGTCGAGGAGAAAGACCTCGAGGGAGGGTCCGTAGGCAAACGAGCGGTAGATACGGGTCGCCTGGCTCCCCTCGAGGCGGAAGGGGTTGTACTCGAACATCGCCTGGCGTGCGCGCTCGGCGAGCAGCGATGCGTTCGCGACCCGGTAGCGCGGATCTCCGTCGATGGGCTGTCCGGGGAACCAGTTGTTCTTGACCTCATGGTCATCCCACTGCACGAGAACCGGCACCTGCGAGAGGAAGCGGCGCTTGTGTTCGTCCATCAGGTTGTAGGCGAAATTTCCGCGGAACTCGTCGAGCGTCTCGGCAACTTTCGCCTTGGCGGGGGTGACGAGATTGCGCCAGCGCGTGCCGCCGTCGAGCGTCACTTCCTCTTGCAGCGGAATATCCGCGTAGATCTGGTCGCCAGAGTGGACGAAAAAATCCGGTGAGGCGCTTCGCATCGTCTCGTAGAGACGAAGGCCGCCCCATTCGGGGTTGATGCCCCAGCCTTGACCAACCTCGTCGCCGGAAAAGCAGAAGCAAACGTTGCGGCGGTTGGCGGGGGGCGTGCGAAACCGTCCCGCGAGCGGCTCGCTCAGGGTTCCGGCGTCGAGCAGACTCGAAAACTGGACCCGATAGAAAATCTCCTCGCCGGCCGGGAGGTCCCGCAGCTCGAGGCGTGCGGTGAAGTCGCTGTCCACAAGCGCGCGGGGGCCCGCGACGCGCGTCGCCCTCCGCAGGTCAGGAGATGTGGACCACTCGACCTGCATTTGCGCCGGTCGGTCCGTGCGGCTCCAAACGATCGTGCGCCCATCCAGCATGTCGCCGCTCTGCACACCAGAGGGCAGCTGCGGCCGGCTCGCGGGCGCGGGTACGACCGCAGGAGCGGAAGCGAGCCAACGGCCTCCCGGGCAGGAGGTGAGCGCAAGCCCGGCGCCCATGCTTGCCGCGCGCTGGAGGATCGTCCGGCGCGTATACGTGTGTCGAACGAGGGACACGGGCCCACCATAGCTCGGGTAGCCGCGCGGGGGCGGGCCAATGGGCAGTGTGCAGAGCTGAAGCCGAATCGTGCGCAGATCGACGCAGATTCGCCGCAACGCCAGGACACACTGGCGCCCTCGGCGGAGACCGGCCGGAGGCGGCAGCTCCCCCCAACTGGAGCACCCCCCGTCTCTCATGCTGCGCTCCGGCCCTCCGCCGTCCTTGCCACCACGAAGCGGTCTCGAGCCGAGTGCGGAATTGCAGAGTGGGGCACGAGGCGCTCGGCATTCGGCAGGAGCCCAAGGCCGGTCGCTGCCTCGCCTCCGCAGCCGAGCGATCTCCAAGGCCGAATCTTGAGCCTTTCCCGCGGCGTCCGGCGGTGGCTCCTTCTTGCCCGGCGGTGCGAGGAGTTTGCGCCCAGGCCCGAACGCAACGCCTTCCGATCGAGCTCGATGCTCGACGCAGCACCAGGTGGGCCCACCACCCTTCGTTGCGGAGCAAGACGACCGCCAGCCGCTCTGCGGTGAGGAGCTCGTGAGGGAGGTGCTGCAGCGCCGGCTGCAGGGCGCGCGGCCCGAGGCGACCTAGATCGGTGACGCGTCGCAAGCGGTCCGCGTACGCACCACGCAGGCGTTCAAGAAGAAGATCCCGTTCTCGGGTTGCCGCGGATCCGGGGCCTCCTGGAAGCGCCGGAGCGTGAGCGGCGGCGATTCAATTTGCAACGCTCCCCCGGCGCAAGGCCAGCCCACGCGATGAAGCTTCAGGTGCGGCGCGCAAAATCCCGCGCGGAGTCCGAAAAGCAGGCCCCAAGTCCGCACGGCGCGGCGCGGGGCGATGAAAGGCGCAGCATTCGAGGCCGAGAAGCCGATTTGCCGTTTCGAATTGCACGAACTCGCCTCCCAACTTGCATTCCGCCTGTAGAAGAAAAAGGCGGAGTGAACTGGCTCGGTGCACTCGAGCGTCGCGGATCTTTCGCAGCACGCGGGTCCCGTGCTGCCTTGCGGTATTCGCCGCGTCATAAAGGGCTTGAAAGCAAGTCCCTCGCGCGAAGCCCGCGGCAGAGTGCGGCGCTCTCGGGCGAAAACTTGCACACTCAGCGCGGTGCCTTTCCCGAAAAACGGAGCCGCCCGCCCTTCGCACTCCGGCTCCTCCACTAGGAAGACTCGTCTGCGCCTTTCTCCGCGCAATCGCGCCCCTCGCGCAGCATTCTGCCGTGACACAGGGCGACAGCTGCGCAAGGTGCAGGCAGCGTGCCCGAATCCGCACGTTCTTGTCGTCGGGTGCACCGGCAACTACGGCACGGGGATTGCAGCGCACTGCGTCATCCGTTCTGGACGCGAGGATGTCGCCAATGAGCGCGATCACCGTCACCCCGGAAACCACCTTCGTCGGCGAGAGGGCTGCGAGCGTCGCGCGCATGAGCGTGCGCCTGGGCTCGATCGACGTAAGCCGCGGATTCACGATCGCAGGCATGCTGCTGGTGAATGCCGCAGGCGACTTCGACCATGTCTACAAGCAGCTCTCTCACGCCGCGTGGGATGGCTTCACCTTCGCGGATCTCGTCTTCCCGTCCTTTGTGTTCTTAATGGGCGCGTCGATCGCCTTTGCCCTGGACCGGACGCGAACGCAGCAAGCGTCTCGGCGCGCGCTTTGGGCGCGCGTCTTCCGGCGCAGCGTGCTCTTGCTGTTGCTCGGACTTTTGGTGAACGGCTTCCCGTCCTTCGATCTTGTAACCCTCAGGATCCCGGGTGTGCTCCAGCGGACGGCGCTCGCCTATCTCGTGGCGGCTTCCGTGTTTCTGGCCTTCCCGCGCGCAGTCACCCAGCTAGGAGTTGGCGCGGCGTTGGTCGTCGCATATGAGTTGCTCCTGCGCGTTGGCGCCGGGCCCGGGGCCTGGCTCACGGCGGATGGGAACTTCGCGGGCGCGGTGGACCGCCTTTTCTTGCGCGGACACATGCTCACCCCCACCTTCGATCCTGAAGGAGTCCTCGCGGTGCTCCCCACCGCGGCGACCGCGATTCTTGGCATGCAGGCGGGCCGGTGGCTACGCAGTGCCGAGCGCGCTGCCCCGCGCATTGTCGGCCTCACCGTAGCCGGCCTCCTCCTCGTCGCCGGCGGGGTGGCTCTGCATCCCGTGATCCCGATCAACAAGAGCCTGTGGAGCGCGTCTTTCGTGCTTGTGACAGGGGGCCTTTGCAGCCTCATCGTCGCAGCGCTGCATGGAGTGATCGATGTCGCGGGGATCCAGCGCTGGGCCGTCCCCTTCCGCTGGCTCGGCCAGAACCCGATCGCGATCTACGTGCTCTCCTCGCTCCTCACGACGACATTCCTCGCCATCGTGATCGGGATGGGTGGGCCTGCGCCTGCGACTCTTCATGTCTGGACGTTTGAGCACGTGTACTTGCCGCTCGCGTGCCCGGAGACAGCATCGCTGCTCCACGCGGCAACCTTCCTCGGGATCTGGACGGCCATTGCCGGATTCATGGAGCGCAAGCAGATCTTTCTGCGGGTCTAGCGGTGAGGGCCGCAGGGGTGGCCGTCCCCTCGGAGCGATCCTCCACCCGCTTCTCCCCGGCGAGCAAAACGGTGGGGACGCGCGTTCTGTGCCTCTCGCCCGTCACCTTGTGGAGGCGGGCGCACCTGCACTACCCACCGGCCATGGGGACTCCCGAGGGCTTCGAAGATCGTCCGCTCGGCCGCACCACCGTGCTCTTCGGCGAGCGTGGGGGCCGCTACCCGCACGGCAACTCCCTTCTCGTCGTGGGAAGCGAGGAGACGCTGATCATCGACCCATCTCTCAGCGTGATCCCGCGCGTTGGCCGCCTGCCGCGCGTGGACCGGGTGCTGAACAGCCACTGCCACGAGGACCACATCGCCGGCAACCACCTCTTCCCGGACGTGCCCTGGCACTTTCACGAACTCGATCTCCCGGGTATCCGCTCGCTCGACGGCCTCATGGCGATCTACGGCTTCCCAGCGCCTTTGGACCGTGCCTTCCGCAGCCTGGTGTGCGAGCAATTCCATTTCATGCCGCGGCCCGACCCAGTCGCACTGCGGGACGCGGACATCTTTGAACTCGGCCGCACCCGGGTCCGTGTGGTCCATGCGCCGGGTCACACGCGCGGTCACTGCTTCTTCCACATCGAGCCTGACGACGTTCTCTTCTTAGGCGACGTCGAGCTCTCGAGTTTCGGCCCGTACTACGGGGATGCTTGGTCGAGCCTCGAGGACTTCGAGACCACGCTCCGCGCGGCCAAAGCGATGCACGCCCGCTTCTACGCGACCTTCCACCACGTCGGCGTTCTCGAGGACCGAAATGCGTTCTTAGAACGGATCGACCGTTTCTCCGCGGTGATTGGAGCGCGCGAAGCGCGCCTAGTCGAGTTTCTCCGTGAGCCGCACACGCTGCAGGAGATCGCCGAGCACCGCTTCGTCTACCGGGTGCAGGACGCTGTGCCGTTTGCCGAGGCCGTAGAGCGCCGCAGCATGGGCCAGCATCTCGAGCGTCTTGCGACCGAGGGGCGTGTTCGCGAGGTAGAGCCCGGCCGCTGGCTCGCGCTTCCGAGATAGTCCGGCAGACGCAGACGCGAGGGCGATCGGGTTCCAGGAGGAAAGTGCTCCGAGATCTGAGGAAGGCTTCGTCTTGGACGGCCCGGGCGCTCTTGCAGGCGGAAATGAGCCGTAGGACGATCTCCTCGTACACCGCACTGCTTGCGCTCCCGGAGGCGCTAGCCCGGCGGCAGGGATCCGGGCGGGGAGCCTTTCAGGCCTCGCGCCCGGGTCGAGCCGCTTTGCAACCCGCACTCCTCGCGTACGAGCTCGATCGCGTGGCCTAGAACGTCGAGCTGCTTTCCAAGCGTATTCCCCGCCGGGGCAAGACGCAGTGTGGTGACGCCAGCCTCGCGGTAGCGACGGATGCGCTCGCGCACCATCTCTTCGGTCCCGAGAAGGTTGGTCTTCACGACCAGCTCATCCGGCACGCGCGCCGCGGCTTCGTCGCGCTTGCCGTCGAGCCACAATTGCTGCACTTCGGCCGCCGCGTCTTCGTAGCCCGCGCGTCGGTACGCGGCGTTGTAGAAGTTGTGTCGACGTGACCCCATGGCTCCGAGCGTGAAGGCGAGCTGTGGCTTGCGCGCGCGGACCATGCGCTCGACGTCGGATCCGAACTCGACGGCTCCGCCGACCTGAAGGTCGAGCTCCGCCAGCGTGCGCCCCCGAAGCGCCGCCCCGCGGGCGATGTGGGACAAGAAAACGTCCGCGTGCTCGGGCATAAAGGAGGTGCCGAGCCACCCGTCGGCCAACTCCCCCGTAAGTTCGAGCCCTTTTGGTCCGAGGGTCGCGAGATAGATCGGGATTCCCGGGTTCGGGGGGTGCGCAAGACGCAAGGCCTTCCCCTCGCCGCCGGGACGCGGCAGCACGAAGTGCCGACCCGAGTAGACGAGCCTCTCGCCTCGAAACGCCATCCGAACGATCTCGACCGTTTCGCGCAACCTGGCCAGCGGGTGCGCAAACGCGACACCATGGAGCCCTTCCACTACCTGCGGGCCTGAGGCACCAAGACCGAGCGCGAACCGGTTTTCGCTGATGGTCGCGAGCGTGAGCGCGGTCATCGCTGTCATCGACGGCACACGCGCGCTGATCTGCAGGATCCCCGTCCCGAGGGTGAGGCGGGAAGTTCGTGCGGCAAGAAAGGCGAGGGGCGCGACCGCATCCTGGCCCCACGCCTCCGCCGACCAGGCGGAGTCGACGCCGAGCGTCTCGGCTTCGCAGGCGAACGCAACGGCCTCTCTCCAGACCGCGGGATCGCCGCTACCGGGACCTCCGATCTGGATCGCGGTCCTCAGGAGCGTCTCTTCTCGGGTGTAAAGCGCACAGGCATCGACTTGATGCCATTGATGAAGTTCGAGCGCAGCCGCGCGACGGGCCCCGAAAGCTCGAGATCTGGGAGCCGCCGCAGGAGCTCTTCAAACATGCAGCGCATCTCCATGCGCGCGAGCGAGGCGCCAAGGCAGAAATGAACACCGAAGCCGAAGCCGAGGTGCGGATTGGGCTCGCGCCCGACGTCGAAGCGAAGTGGATCGGCGAAGGCACGGGGATCGCGGTTGGCAGCGCCGTAGAACATCACGACCTTGTCCCCTTCGGCGATGCGCTGGCCTTCGAGCTCCGTGTCCCGCGTCGCGGTGCGCCGGAACTGCATGACGGGGGATACCCAGCGCACCATTTCATCGACGGCCGTCTCGAATAGCTCGGGCTGCGCAAGCAGACGCGCACGCTCGCGCGGGAACTCGCAGAGAGCCTTCATCCCGCCGGAAATCGCATTGCGTGTCGTTTCGTTGCCAGCGATGACCAGCAGGAAGAAGAACATGTTGTACTCGACCGCTGAAAGCCGCTCCCCCTCTACTTCCCCGTGGATCAGGGTGCTCGTGATGTCGTCGCGGGGATCGCGGCGGCGTTTTTCCGCGAGGGCCATCGCGTACTGGAAGAGTTCCATGACGGCGATCTGTGCATCCATCGGACTGCCGTAGTCGGGATCCTCCGCGCCGATCAGACAGTTGCTCCAGCGGAACAGCTTCCAACGGTCCTCACGGGGGACGCCAAGAAGCTCCGCGATCACAAGAAGCGGGAGCTCCGCGGCCACCTCCGTCACAAAGTCGCACTCACCCTTGTCTGCAACTTTGGCCACGATCTCGCGGGCGAGCTCGCGCACATGGATCTCGAGGCGCCCGATGGTGCGTGGGGTGAAGCCGCGGCTCACCAGCTTCCGGAGCTGGGTGTGTCGCGGGGGGTCCATGTGGATCAGCTGCTGCTGCATCAGCCGAAGATCCGTCTCGACCATGTCAGCATTGATGCAGGTTCCACGTTCGGAGGAGAAGAGCTCGGGGTCCTTGGAAACCGCGAGCACGTGCTGGTGGCGCGTCAAGACCCAAAAGCCGCGCTGGTCGATCTCGACGCGCCCGGGCGCGAGCTGGCCACGCCCCTTGCGCCCCGGGTGCCAGTGGACCGGAGAATGTTCCTGCAGCCACGCGAAGTGCTCGTGCGGCACGCCGCGTTCGAAAGTCGTCGGGTCAAACAAATCGATCTGCGGGGTTGTCATGCAGCTCCCAGCGCTTGGCCATCAAAGGGAAACGCCGCCGGTCGCCCGGCGGCGTTTCGCACGCTGCGCCCGCCCGCGGGCGCTATGCCACTTTCTCCAGCACGTGGACCGCGCAGGCGCTTCCGAGGCCGATCACGTGGGTGAGGCCGAATCGCGCATTCGGAACCTGGCGTTTGCCGGCCTCCCCGCGCAGGTGCGTCGAGACTTCGTAGATATTCGCGATGCCCGTCGCTCCGAGGGGATGCCCCTTCGACAAAAGCCCCCCGGAGACGTTCACCGGGATCTTGCCTCCGAGCGCCGTCTGTCCCTGGTCGATCATCCTCCCGGCCTCGCCATCTTTGCAAAGCCCAAGGTTCTCGTAGTGCAGGATCTCCGCAGTCGCGAAGCAATCGTGCAGCTCCACAAGAGACAGCTCCTCGGGGCCGATCCCCGCCATCTCGTAGGCCTTCTTCGCGGCAAGACGGGTGCAGGTGTTGACGTCAGGCATCACAAGGTCCCGATCCGTCCACGGATCACTCGTCAGCACCGACGCCTTGACGCGCACCGCACGCTTTAGGCCGAGCTGCTTCGCCTTGCGCTCCGAGGCAAGTACGGCTGCGGCGGAGCCGTCGACATTCACGGAACACATCAGCTTGGTGTTGGGATAGGAGATCATCTCCGCGTTCATCACCATCTCGAGCGGTGTCTCGATCTGGTACATCGCCTTCGGATTGAGGGTCGAGTGATGATGGTTCTTCACCGAGACCTTGGCGAACTGCTCGAAGGTCGTGCCGTATTTTCGGGAGTGCTCCATGCCCGCTTCGGCGAACACCGTGGGCATCGTGCCGGAGCCGAGCAAGCCCTCCTTCGGGATGCCCCTGCCGCCTCCACCTCCGCCGAGCAGCCCCTTGCCCATTTGCTCGACGCCGACGGCAATCACGAGGTCGTAGATTCCCGCCTTGATGGCCATCCAGGCCTCTCGGAACGCCGTCGCGCCGGTGGCACAGGCGTTCGCGCAGTTCACCACCGGGATACCGGTCTGGCCGATCTCTTGCAGAACGCGCTGACCCACCATGGCGTTGGCCTGGTAGAGGTTGCCGCAGTACAAGGCCTCCATGTCCTGAATCTTGAGGCCCGCGTCATCAAGGGCCATGAGGGCTGCCTTGGCACCGAGCTCGGGAACGGTCTGCTCCGGAAACCGCCCGAACTTGATCATGTCCACTCCGAGCACGAAGACGTCCGTCACGGGTCGCTCCTATGCACCAGCCGGTGCTAGCTGCGGGGCTGGAAGTAGTAGGTCAGATACTCGTTGCCCTCGGCGTCCTTGCGCGGGGCCTTCTTGTAGATCACCTCGATCGGCATGCCCATCTTGATCTTCGCCGGATCCGGGTCGATGCCGATCAGGTTGCCCTTGACCGTACCGCCGCCCTCGAGGTCAACGACCGCGGACACATAGGGCACTTCGATCCCCGGGAAGGAGCGGTGGACGATGCTGTAGACGTAGAGCTCGCCCTTGTTGGACAGGCGCACCGCCTCAAGCGCACCTCTTGTGCCGCACTTCGAGCAGGCCTCGCGCCGCCCGAGGAAGACAGCCTTACACTTCTGACAGCGATGGCCCTCGAGATAGGGTTCACCGCGATCGGGGATCTTGAGGAAGTCGACGACGGGGAGCGGCCCTTTCGCCGCGCCTTGTTCTGCCATGTTTCAGGTTCCTCACCGTGGATTCGGGGGTTTGAGAATCCGGTTGACTCGCGAGTCAAGCCTCTTCAGCATGCCAGCCCGTGCCGACGCCTGTCAATGGATGGGCGGTCGCGGCGGCGTTTTGGGTTGCCCCTTGGCAAGGCGTGCCCCCAGCTGATTCACGACGCGCAGCTGCGTGGCAAAAGGATGCCGTGGATCCCGAGCTCGCCCCCTACCTCGCTCCCGGTCCGACCGTCGAATCGGCACACCCTGCAGTGGTCGACTTTGCGCGGGCGCACGCAAAGCACGAAGCGGACGCGGTGAAAACGGCTGTCGCGCTGTACTACGCCGTGCGCGATGGCATTCGCTACGATCCCTACTCCGCAGTGCTGACAACAGACGGCCTCCGGGCGAGCGGCGTGCTCGCCACCGGACGCGGCTGGTGCGTGCCGAAGGCGGTGCTCCTTGCGGCGGCATGCCGCTCCCGGGGAATTCCGGCACGCCTCGGCTTCGCGGATGTACGCAACCACCTGTCCACCGCGCGCCTGCGAGAGCAGATGCAAAGCGAGGTGTTTTATTGGCACGGTTACACGTCGATTCATTTGGACGGGCGCTGGGTGAAGGTAACCCCTGCCTTCAACATCGAGCTCTGCACGAAGTTCGTACTCCTGCCACTCGAGTTCGAGGGTCGCAGCGATTCGCTCTACCCTCCCTTCGATCGAGCTGGGAAGCGCCACATGGAGTACCTGCGTGGGCGAGGCGAGCACGCGGATGTCCCTCTCGACGCGATGCTGGCCACGTTCCGCGAGAAGTACCCTCACATGTACGGAGGGGCGGCAGCCGCCGGGGCGGCCTCGCTCGGCGACGCCGACTTCAGTCGTGACGTCGAGAAAGAAATCGCCGACGCCGCGGCAGGGCGCAGCACCTAGCTCCGGCATGTCGCCGGCGGAGCTCCACGACCTCGCTCTGCGATTCACCGACGCCTTCAATCGCGACGACCTCGATGCGGTGATGTCCTTCTTCACCGATGACGCGGTCTATGACGAGTTCAATGGCCGCCAAAGCCGTGGCTGCGCTGAAATTCGCGCTGCCTTGCTCCCTCAGTTCCGCGGCGCATTCGGCAGGATCCGCTTCCAGAAGGAGGACCTGTTCGTAGACGCCTCGGCGGGCAAGGTCCTCCTGCGCTGGACCTGCACGCTCGAGCGCGACGCCCGCACCCGCGGCTGGCGCGGTCTTGACATCCTCCACGTGAGGGACGGGCGCATCTCGCACAAGCTCACCTACGCGAAGACCGAGAGGCCGCTCCTCGAGCCACGAGATCCTCAGAGATGACGCTGCGCGCGCGGCTGCTCTCGGCGCTGGGCTCCGTGGCCCTTCTTTTCGCGACTCTCTTGTTCCTGCTCCTCGCGGGTGAGGCCGTGCTGCGGCTCGCGCCTTGGTGGAACGACCGATCGGCGGATCCGTCGTTTAACCCCTACCGGCCCGACGGACGCACCGGCTTTGCACTGCGCGCCGGTGCGGACACCGTCCATAGCACGGGCGAGTTCTCGGTCGGCGTGCACGTGAACGCGCTTGGACTGCGCGGCCCGGAGCGCACGGTGGGCAAGCCGCCGAACACGGCGCGCATCCTCGTACTCGGCGATTCCTTCGCCTTTGGCTTTGGCGTGGCACAGGACGAAATGTTTTCGGCCGAACTCGAGCGGCTGCTCGCCGAGCGCCGGCTTCGGGCCGAAGTCCTCTCGTCGGGCGTCCCCGGCTGGAGCCTCGACAACGAACTCGTGTATCTCCGAACGGAAGGCTTCGACCTCGAACCCGATCTTATCCTGGTGGCGACCTGCGAAAACGACCTCGGCGATCTTGGTTGGAACCGGCTGACACTCGACGCCGGACGTCTTCCGGTGCGTGTCGAGGCCACGCGCCGCATGATCGATCCTAAAGGCCGGATGCACTACGTGAACGAAGGCCGGGTGGCGCTCCCGGCGCTTTCGTTTCCCGGGCAGCGCTGGCTCGAGGACCACTCGCTGGTGTACCACTTCTTGCGCCTCCGCCTAACCAAGCTCTCGGCCGCCTTGTCGGCCCGTGTCGACCGACCGGCACCCCCCCCGTGGCTGAGCCTTGAGCCTGCGCGACCAATCGAGTCGCTTTCGCAAGAGGAAATCCAGCTCGCCCTTGCGTCGAGCGACGCCTTCCAGCTTCGCTACCACCGCTTCCTCGCGGCAGCAGTCGAGCGTCTCGCCGCGGCACGCGGCATTCCCGTGCGCACGCTCCTCGTGAGCGCACGAGGGAGCAAGCCTGCCCCGGGGTCGCCCGTCGAGGCGCTCCATGTCGACTGCGACTCGCGTCCCGCGACTTGCCTTGACGCCGACGATGTTCTCGGCCGAGGGGAAGAGGGAAACCGCTACTTCTTCCACTCCGACCCGCACTGGAATGCGGCCGGGCACCGCCGGATCGCGCAGGCGCTCGCGGATTGGCTCGCCAAAGATCCGGCGCTAAAGGCGGGCGCGGCGCCCCCCTCAGCCGGTTCCGTACGCAAGACCTCGAACTAATCCCATCCGTCGAGCCTTGCGGCCCGTCGAGAACGACCGCGCGGCCGAGACACTTTCGACACAATCTCTGGATGGTCCCGGTCGGGACATGAATCTGCGCCCACCGTGGAGCCCCCAGCGCTCGAACTGGCGAGAGCCGGCCCGCGCTGCTAGAGCGTTGCCCACCGCCGTTCACGCGACGCTGCGCCACCGGCGAACCCCCGGAGGAGAGATGGAGATCCTACGCACCCCCGACGAGCGCTTTGCAAACCTACCCGCCTGGCCATTTCCGCCCCGCTACCTGGAGGTGGGCGGGCTGCGCATGCACTATGTCGATGAAGGGCCGCGTGGAGCGGCGCCGGTGCTGCTCCTTCACGGTGAGCCCTCCTGGTCCTATCTCTACCGCAAGATGATCCCCGTTTTTACCGGGGCGGGTCTGCGCGCCATTGCACCGGATCTCATCGGTTTCGGCCGATCCGACAAGCCGGCACGACGAGAGGAATACACCTACAAGCGACATGTGGACTGGGTACGCGATTTCCTTTTTGCGCTGGATCTGCGTGACATCACCCTTGTATGTCAGGATTGGGGCGGCCTGATCGGCCTGCGCCTTGTGGCGGAGGAGAGCAATCGGTTCGCGCGGGTCGTCGCCGCGAATACCTTCCTGCCGACCGGTGACGTACCCGCCGGGCCAGCCTTTCTCGCGTGGCAAAAGTACTCGCAGGAGACGCCGCACCTCCATGTGGGGGGCATCGTCAAGGGTGGCTGTGCGAAGGATCTCGCCCCCGAAGTCGTCGCGGCCTACGATGCGCCCTTCCCCGACGACCGCTTCACTGCCGGCGCGCGGCAGTTCCCACTCCTCGTGCCGACCTCGCCAGACGACCCTGCGGCGGCTGCAAACCGTGCCGCGTGGCAACGCCTTGAGCAGTTCAGGCGTCCCTTCCTCACGGCGTTCAGCGACCGCGACCCGATTACGCGCGGCGGTGACAAGGTGCTCGTCGCGCGCATCCCCGGGGCGGCGGGCCAGCGCCACGTGACGATCGAGGGGGCCGGTCACTTCCTCCAGGAAGACAGCGGCGAGGAGCTCGCCGCCGTGGTGAGAGACTTCGTGCGGGGCACCTAGCAGCCGAAGGACGACTCCTTTCACCTCCTTCCGGGGCCTTCGGAAGCGCCGCAACCCGCCTCTTTCCCGCCCCGAGGCCCACCTCACGCCCCTCTTGGAGCAGGCGTCATCCGGCCCCGGACTCAAGGCCTTTTGCGCTTGGCCGATGACGCTTCTGTGGCACAGGGACCGGGGAAGTCAGAGACCGCAGGCAAGGGAGGGCCCGGGTCAGAGCTCTGCCCGCTCTCCGATCGCTTGCCCTTCATCGGCGAGCGCCTGGCCGCGATCGGCGCGATGGGGGTCGTGGTCATCGACCTTGCGTCCCTCGAGGGCATCGAGTGGGACTACGGTCCCTCCGCCTACGAGCGCGTGCTCTCGCATGTCCAAGCTCTGCTCCACGACATCTTGAGCGCGCATCTGCGTCCCGGGGACGCGCAGGTCACCACCCAGCCCGAGTCGAACGAGATCGTGTCCTTCTTGTTCCGGCATCGCGGCGATGTCGCCTTTTACCAGCGCGAGCTGCCCGGCCTCCAGGCCGCTCTCGCGCGGCGCCTCCACACACGCGGTGCAAAGATCGTGCACCCCTATCGCCCGGCGGCGATGCCGCTTGCGACGGGCCAGTCGATCGCGCTCCACGACGCGACGGTGTCCGACGCGGTGCAGGTGCGGCGGGCGCTCGACCGGGCACGGGTCGACGGCGATCTGTACGCACGCGTCGCGCAGCAGCAGCGCTGGCGCGAGCTCATGAATCTGGTCTTCACCGAACAGGTGACGATGCATTACCAGCCCATCGCTGAGCTCGCGGGGCTCGAGGTGATTGGATACGAGGCGCTGGTGCGCGGCCCCGACGGATCGGAGTTCCATTCGCCGATGGACCTGTTCTACGCCGCCGCGCAGATCGATCTTCAGTCGGAGCTCGACTCGCTGTGCCGGCGCAAGGCGCTGCTCGAGGCAAAGAGCCTGCCGGCGGATGCCAAGCTCTTCTTGAACTGCCTTCCGACCGCGATGCGGGACCCGAGTTTCGGTGGCGACGCGGTACGGCGCACGCTCGAAGATTGCGGGCTCACGCCTTCCGACATCGTGCTTGAGATCTCAGAGCGCCATGCCATCGAGAACTTCTCGATCTTTCGAGAGGCGCGGGACTACTACGGCGGCCTTGGCTTCAAGATCGCGCTCGACGATACGGGCGCCGGCTACGCCAGCTTGCGCGCGGTGATGGAGTTGGCGCCCGACTTCATCAAGCTCGACTCGGCATTCGTGGCCTCGATCGACGCGGACCAGCCACGCCAGGCGCTGGTCCAGTCCCTCGCGGTGGCAAGCCGCAAGCTCGGCGCGAAAATCATCGCCGAGGGCATCGAGACACAGGAGGAGCTCGGGACGCTGCGCAGCCTTGGGATTCCACTCGGACAGGGCTTCTTGCTGGGCCGGCCGAAGCTGGGCTTTCGCGAGGGGGAGGCTTCGGGAGCGGCCTGACGGGAGCCGCCTGCGTGCCCGCCTTCGCACCTCTTGGGTGCAGTGCGTCCGGGGGCTGTCCCTAGGATCGATCCGTGCGGCGGCCCGGCTCACACGGTCGCGAGGTTCACTACCCCCGAGCGGTCGTCGGTTCCGACGGGGGTGCGCCAGCGCATCGGCCCTGCGCGCGTACCCCTGGCCAGGGGCTCGAGGGACGGGGGATCGAGGGCGGGGTCATCGAAGCGGCGCAAGACGCGGTAGCTCGTACTGCGCTCGACGGGCGTGCGGCCCACCTCGCGGATCAGCCGCCGAATCTCCTCGGGCGGCAGATTCTCGCCAAAGTCCGCGCCTGACTCCCGGCTGATCGACTCCTCCATCAACGTACCCCCGAAGTCGTTTGCGCCGGCGAGGAGCCCCATCTGCGCGAGCTTGGGACCCATCTTCACCCACGAGACCTGGATGTTCGTGATCCACGGCCGCAGGAAGAGCCGGGCGACCGAGACGAGACGCACGTCCTCGGGCATCGAGGATCCCGCTCGCGCTCCCATCTCGTTGAAGAGCTTGTTCAGGGCGTGGATAAAGCCAAGGGGTACGAACTCCGTAAAACCCCCGGTTTCCTTCTGCAGCTCGCGCAGGAGCGACAGGTGGGCGGCCACGTGCTCGACCCGTTCGATGTGGCCATACATCAGTGTGGAGGACGAGCGCAGGCCCACCTCGTGCGCGGCCCGGACGATTTCGACCCAGCGGTCGCTCCTTAGCTTGCGCGGCGACACGATTTTTCGCACTTCATCATCGAGGATTTCCGCAGCGGTGCCAGGGATCGTGCCGAGTCCCGCGTCCTTGAGCCAGCGCAGGTAGTCCTTGAGCTCCATTCCACTTTTCGAGTGGCCAAAGTCGATCTCTTCAGGCGAGTAGGCGTGAATGTGCAGGTCGGGGAACTCGCGCTTTAGGGCGAGCAGGATGTCGCGGTAGTGCGTATGGTCCTTGCCCGGATGGATCCCGCCCTGGATGCATACCTCCGTCGCACCGCGGGCGATCGCGTCTCGGGCCTTGTCCAGGATCTCGTCCAGGGATCGCTCGTAGGCATCGGCGTCGTCCTTGTGGCGGGAGAAGCCGCAGAACGAGCAGCCCACGTAGCAGACGTTGGTGAAGTTAATGTTGCGATTCACGACGTAGGAGACGTCGTCACCGACGTCGGCTTGGCGTGCCAGGTCCGCAGCGCGCATCAACGCGTGGAGATCGGCACCCTGTGCGCACAATAGCCGGGTCCCTTCTTCGGGCGTGAGCTCGCGGCCGTCGAGAGCGGCGTCGAGAATGCGAGCCACCTCCGGCCGGACGTCGGCGAGCAGTCGGGACAACATTAGGCGGCCTCCTGGCCCGCGCGCGGAGTGATCTCGCGATCGCGGAGACGGGCGAAGCCCCCGGCGTCGGCGAAGCGCGTGAGCGCCTCGCGCACCTGGGGGTCAAAGAGATCCGGGCGCCCGAGTACGTGCTCGGGGTACACGGGAAGGCGTTCACGCAAGCGACCACGCGCGGCCTCGGTGCGCTGGCGCAGCTCGACCAGCGTGGGCCACGGCGCCTCTGGATTGATGAAGTCGACGGTGATCGGCGAGACGCCGCCCCAATCGTTCGCGCCTGCCGAAAGCACCCCCTCGAGCACCTCAGACGCCAGGTTCGGCGGCGCCTGGACGTTCATCTTCGGCCCGAGCACAAGTCTTGCCATCGCCACCCAGCCCGCGACTTCCTCGTCGCTGAGCGAGGGAGCCGCCCGCATCCGTGTTCCTGGCTTCGGATGGAAGGGCTGGATGATCGCTTCCTGGATGTGGCCATACTTCTCGTTGAGGGCTCGGATCGCGAAGAGCGTGTCGATGCGCTCGGCGTCGTTCTCGCCGATGCCGAGCAGGATCCCGCTGGTGAAGGCGATGCCGAGCTCGCCTGCTTCTTCGTGCATGCGCAGTCGCAAGGCGGGATCCTTGTCGGGTGCCCAGAAGTGAGCCATCCCGCGCTCGCGCAGACGAGGGCTCGTGTTCTCGAGCATGAGTCCCATCGACGCGTTCCACGGCCGAAGCCGTGCCATTTCCTCTTGCGACAGGACACCTGCGTTCGTGTGGGGCAGCATTCCCCCTTGAAACGCAATCCGACACGCCTCGACCAGATACTCTGCGGTCGTCCCGAAGCCCCGCGCATGCAGCCAGTCGCGATAGGAGCGGTAGGCCACTTCGGGTTTGTCTCCGAGACAGAAGAGCGCCTCGGTGCAACCCGTCGCGACGCCACCGCGCACTACATCCGCGACCTCATCGAGTCCATAGGTCTTGGCTTCGGGGGAGTCGGGCTGTTTGGCGAAGGTGCAGTAGCCGCAGCGGTCTCGACACAGGTTCGTGAGCGGTATGAAGACGTTACGCGATACGGTTACGAGGTCCCCCTTGTGCCGGAACTTGCTTTCGCGCGCAGCCTCGCAGGCGATCTCCCGGATGCGGGGATCGGAGAGCTGCTGCGCGAGTCGTAGGGCCGGAGCTCGTTCTATCCGACCCGAGTCGACCGCCTCGCGGACGAGGCGCTCGGCCTCGGCCAGATCGAGGACCACATCGGAGTCAGGCAGGCCCACGCGCATCACACCTCGGATCGTCGCAGCATACTAGCGGCCCTCGGCGCCCTTTAGCTACGCGGCGTGGCGCACGAGCGGGTGTTCACGAGACGACGCCCTCGAGGCCGATCCGCGCCCGCAGCTCCGCCGGATCGGCGCGCTGGAGAAACTCTCCGACGGGCTCGCCCGCGCGCGCATGGGCGCGGATCGCTGCGAAAAGACCCAAGAGGGCGGGCACCATTTTTTCTTCGGGAATACGCTCGTAGAGAACCTTTGCGAGCCGGCTGCCCTCGCGCGCCCCACCCACCAGGATCACATGGTCATTCTTTCCGTAGCCGTAGATTCCGATCTCCGCGGTCACGGGCCGCGTGCAATTGTTCGGACAGCCCGTCATGCGGATGACCGCGTCGACGTCGCCGTAGCCCGCGTTTTCGATGGCGTCGATGTAGCGGGGCAAGATGTTCTCCGCCTCCGTCATAGCGAGCCCGCAGGTCGGTTTGGCCGGACACGCCATGGCGTTGCGGCGCACCAGCGAGATGGCTTCCGGTCGCGGCACGCCGTGGGCGTCGAGGATGCGCTCGAGCGCGGCCCGGTCCGCGACGTTGCACAAGAGGACGTCCTGCTGGGCGGTCAGCCGCACGCCGAGCCCGAGCTCGCTCACTGCGGCTCGCACCGCTTTGCGCAGCGGCGGGTGCATGCGCCCGTTCTCCACCGAGATTCCGTAGTAGCCGCGTCCGTCACGCTGGGCATGCCAGCCGAGATGAAGATTCATCTTCGGCAGCGGCTGCGGCGCGGCATCCTCGAGGGCGAGTCCGAAGCGAACCCGCAGCTCATCCTTCACGACCTCGACCCCGAGACGTCGGATGGTGTACTTCCAGCGCGCCATTCGCCGGTCCTTCCGCTCACCATGCTCCTTTTGCAAGATGGCGATGACGCGCGTCGCCTCGACAACCTGGGCCCGGGGAATGCGGCCGAGATAGAGGCCGAGCAGCGCGGCGGTCGTCGGGTTGTTGTGCGTGAGGCCGAGCCCACCGCCGGAATAGAAGTCGAACTGGCTCCCGTCGCTGCGACCGTGGCTCACAATCGGAACGAAGCCCACGTCCTGCGTCAGCACGTCGATCGAATTGTCTTCGGGGTGGGCGATGCCGACCTTGAACTTTCGCGGCAGGTACTGGCTTCCGTAGACCGGTTCATCGAAGTTGATGGGTGCGACCGTCTGCCCGTACTCGTCGGTGAGCCAGACCTGGAAGTAGGACGAGCTGCGCGGCGCCAGCTCCTTCGCGATCGCATGCCCGAGCTCGGCACCGCGCACGTCGTGGCGGGGTTCGAGCCCATCGATGGGCGATGTCATCACGTTGCGGTTTACGTCGCCGCATGCGGAGAGCGTTCCGTCGCGCCGATAGTGGCGCGAGAGGTGTCGCACCAGATTCGCGAGCTTGGGTCCGTAGACGTGGTGGTACTGCAAGCCCTGCCGGGAAGTCACACGCAGCGTGCCATCCGCGAAAAGATCCGCGGCGTCGTCCAGCGCCAGCCACTGGGCGGGAGTCAGCTCGCCACCGGCCGGATTCTTGATCCGACACATGAAGAAGTAGTCATCGGTCTTGCTGCCGCGCGCCCCGCGACCTTGCTGCTTGTAGATCCCGAAGAACTTCGAGAGTTCCTTGGCCTCCCCGGAGATCGTCGGGCGCTCGCCGCTTGTGAGAAGCCGGATTTCGTCGAGGAAGGGGTGGACGTTGCCCTTGCCGTCAGAGACGAAGAAGAGTCCCTTGCTCTCGGCCTTGATCCGTTCGTTCTTCGACATCCGGGAGAGGTCGGAGTTCGCGAGGCTCGTGGCTTCGCCGGCAGGTCCCGTGTGCTGGGGGGCCATGGGGGTCCTCGTGCTGGGCGCGATCGGCGGTGGGGCAGCGGGAGCCCGCCCCGCAATTGCAGACTAGCGGCTCGGGAATTCGATCTCCAATTCTTGTCAAGATCGTGCGGGAATTGGCTGCTGAGGAAAGGCGAGGCACCTAGGCGGCCGCGGACCCCCAGCGGCTGGGGGTCTGCCGCGTCAGGATGCGGGCCCGCCGGTCAGGGCCTCTTCCACCTCAGCCAGCTCCGCCATCACGGCCCGGTCGACCTCGCGATAGCGCCGGAGGGCATCGTCCACCCGGCCCGGCCCGCCGTCCCGCGCGGCGAGCTCGCGGGCTTTGCGGCGAATCCAGTCGACGTGCCAGACCTCGTCCTGTGTGACCGCGCGCAGCACCTCTTGGGTTCGCGCAGGCACGCCGGAGCGGCGCAGGTGCTGCCGGTAGCGTCGCAGCGAGCGCTGCTCCACCACGACCGTGAGCGCGAGGAGATCAATGATGTCGCGTGGAACTCCGACGCGTTTGCCGATCCGCACCTGGTAGCCGTCATCGATCGGCAGCGGCGCCCCACCGATCTCCTGGATGCGCTCGGTCCAAAGCCATGCATGACGCGTCTCGTCCGCGAGGTGATGCGTCAAGTTGATCTGCGCGTCTCCGTCGCTGATCAGTCGCAACAGGCGGTAGAGCAGGTTCGAGCCGCGCAGCTCCGCGTCGCGGTAGTAGGAGTAGACGATGATCTCCCGGCGCGTCAGATCGGGGTCGAGGAGCTCGGGAGACCGCTGGGCCTTTCCGTTCATGAAGCGTCCTTTTGGCTTCGGGTGATCCGCACTCCCGCGTGGTCGAGCACGCCGGCAATCGGCTTCGGCTTGCGAACGGTGACCGTCACAGCTTCCGCGTCGAACTTCGAGAGGATCGCTTGCGCGATGCGTTCGCCCAGCGCCTCGACCAACTTGTGCTCCTGGTTTGCCGCCACGTCTTCAACCACTTCGTAGATCCGCTTGTAGTGGATGGTCTGGCCGATGCGATCGCTGCGCCCCGCCGCACGCAGGTCCCGAACGACGGCAATGTCGAGCAGAACCGGGCGTCGCATCCGCCGCTCGGCGGCGGTGACGCCGAGCGCCGCGGGTACTTGGATGCCTTCGAGCAGAATCAGGTCGGCCATTGCGCGGTTCCGCCAACTGCGAGCCTATACCAGCTTTACACAGTCCCGCACGTCCCGGCGGATGGCTTGACGACGTCCGGGAATCGCCGACTCTCGGCTCCATGGATGGAGCGCTTGGCTCGATTCGTGCGCGCGAGGCAGCCCATTTCTTGCCGGTGGTAAAGCGCCTGCCCGTGGCCCTCGTCGAGGGCCGCGGGTCTCGGGTGCGCGACGTGGCGGGTCGGGAGTACATCGATCTCATGGCGGGCTGGGGAGTCACCTGCCTCGGGCACTGCCACCCGGCACTCGTCGAGGCGATTCGCGAGCAGGCAGCCCGTCTCATGCAGACCACCAACCTGTTCTACACCCTCCCGCAGCTCGATTTGATCGACCGGCTGGCGGAGGTG
>DATFYN010000007.1:0-5705 GCA_035315025.1 Myxococcota bacterium | reverse complement strand
TCCTGGGACTTGCGGCGCGCTTTTTCACCTTCTCGAATCAGGCGCTGCGCTGGCTCGCCCAATCCGCCTTCCCAGTCTATCTGCTGCACCAACTCGCGGTCGTGATGGTCGGCCTTTGGGTGGTATCGCTGCCCTTCGGCGTTGCGCTGAAATTTGCACTTCTCGTGCCGCTCTCCGTGGCCGTGACGCTCGGCTTCTATCAGTTCGTGGTGCGGCCGCTGCCCGTGCTGCGGTTCTGCTTCGGGATGAAGCCGGGCGCTGCGGCACTCTCGCGCGGGCCCGTCGCGGCGGCCGATGCCCATACAGCAGTCACCCTTTGAGGGTGCTGCTTCAGCTCGCTGCAGAACTGCCGGCGGGGCTGCACTGCTCGGCGCCTGCGGGAGCGAGCCGTCGACGGATCAAGGAGGGAATGGCGCTGCGGCTTGCTCCCGTCCTCTTGGACGTTCCCTGGACTTCGATTCGTCGCTGCCTGCCTGCCTTGCACCCGTGATTACGAAGACGATCTGCTCCTGCGCGACTTTCTTCTTCGAAGCGACTACGGCAGCGCGAAGGCGACCAGGGTGTCGGCGTGCTTGCCGCCGGCCTTAGCGTGGCCGCCAGCTGCAATGACAACGTATTGCTTTCCGTTGGGGCGCACGCGATAGGTCATCGGCGTCGCGTTACCCGGGGCGGGGAGCCTCGCCGACCAGAGGGTCTTGCCGCTCTCGATATCGAACGCTCGCAGATGCGGATCGAGGAGGGCGCCCGCGATGAAGACCAGGCCGCCGGCGGTAACCGTTGCGCCGCCGAGGCTCGGGAATCCCCAGTCGAGGCTGGGCAGCCCGCCAAGCGGCACCGACCACCGAATCTGCCCGGCTGCAAGATCAACCGCCACCAGCGAACCCCACGGCGGAGGATTGCACGGTAGACCGAGCGGCGAACGGATGAAGACGCGGCTCATTGCGTAGGGCGTTCCGGTCTGCGGCGCGATCTCGAGGTCAAGTCCACGCGAGCGAGCGGTCTCGATTTGCGCCTGCAATTCCGCGCGCGGGATGAGATGCACCTCAGCTGGGAGGTTGTTGACATTGGTGACGAGTAGCTGGCGCACAGGGTCGAAGGCTGCGCCGCTCCAGTTCATCCCTCCAGCATTGCCGGGAATCACGAGGGAGCCGCCGATTGAGGGTGGAGTATAGATTCCTTCGTTGCGCAGCCCGGCCATCCGCTTGCGGCATCGGCCGCGGTCCCAGAACGTGATGCCCCATGCCTCGTCCGCGCTGAGGCTCTGCGGGATGAGCGGCGGCGGCAGGAGGGGGAACGGCTGGGTGGGCGAGGTCTGTTCGCCGGCTACGTCGCTTTGAGGGACCGCGCGCTCGGCGACGCCGAAGATCGGCTCGCCGCTCTCGCGGTTCAGGACGAAGAGGCTCCCTCGCTTGGTCCCTTGCACGACCGCGGGCACCTCTGCGCCGTCGCGGCGTAACGTGCACAGAAGCGGCATCGCGGGATTGTCATAGTCCCACAAGTCGTGATGCGTGGTCTGGAAGTACCATGCGAGCTTGCCGTTCTTGGCGTGGAGCGCAGCGACGGAATCTGAGTAGAGATCCGAACCCAATCGCTTGCCGCCGTAGTAGTCGGGGCTGGCGCTTGAGACCGGCAGGAAAACGAGCTCGCGCGCCGGATCGACGGAGATGGGTGCCCAGGTATTGGCGGCCCCGGTCTTCAGCGCCTCGTGGGACCAGGTCTTGTACGCGGGGTCCGCCGGGTCGTCTGGGATCGGATTCCATGACCATCGGACGGTCCCCGTGCGTGCGTCGAAGGCACGCACAACGCCGCTCGGCATATCGACGCGCGCATTGTCGCCGATTCCGGAGCCGACGATGACGAGATCGTCGATGATCGCAGGAGGCGAGGTCTCCTCGTAAATCCTAACGGGCGTATTGCCACCGTAGTTGTCGAGGGTCTCGCCTACGCCCTGCTTCAAGTCCACCTGGCCGCCGGCGCCGAAGTCGGTGCAGAGTTTCCCGTTGGCGGCATCGAGCGCGATCAGGCGCGCATCGATCGTGCCGATGAAAATGCGGCGGTAGCAGGGCTCGCCCGGCTTGCGATCAGGATCGAGCCATGACGAAACGCCACGATTGATCAGGCCCTCGGAATAGATCGTGTGAGTATCGACCTTCGGGTCGTAGCTCCACTTCTCGGCGCCGGTTTCGGGATCCAGCGCGACCACGCGGCAGAAGGGCGTCGAGATGTACATGGTGCCGTCAACGACAATCGGCGTATTTTCGAATCCGCTCTTGCTACCGCCGCGCTCTCCGTCGGAGACGTCACCGGTGTGATAGATCCACGCGACCTTGAGTTGCGATACGTTGTCGCGCGTAATCTCATCCAGCGGCGAATAGCGCATCCCGCCCGGGTCGTTTGCGTAGCTGGGCCATTCTGCCACCGGTCCGCCGGCTTGGATCGGAGCGCTCTCTGCACCGCACGCAACCCACAGCGAGCCCGCCGCGACGAGCGCGAGCGAAGTGTGGGTAGGGTTCATACCGACACATTCTTCCCCACGAGTCCGATAGTCAAGAATCGCGGCGGGTTCGAGGACGGGCGGGACAGGACCGTCGACTTCCTCTTCGTAGGCAACAGGCTGCTCCAACGCACGCTACGCTGGATGCAGGCCCCCCTAGAATGGGTCCGTGGCTTGACGCTCTGTCTGGTGGCTCGGGCAGCCGCGAGCCGGGATCGCGTGCGCTGGGTGCTCGGTCGCGGGCCGGCGACGGCGGGGCACATCGCGGCGGGTGCTCGGCCATTCACGCGCTGTGTACCTCGAGAAAGACAGCTTCTAGGCTGCTAGCCTCGCGCCCCCATGCCCGGTCGCGTCCTCGAAGGCATCCGAGTGCTCGATCTCACGCGCATCGTCGCGGGCCCCTTCGCCACAGCCATCCTTTCCGACCTCGGGGCGGACGTCATCAAGGTGGAGCGCCCGCGCACCGGCGACGACTACCGCTACGGCCCCTCCCGCCCGGGCGAGACCTCGCTCTCGTTCCAGAATACCAATCGTGGCAAGCGCTCGATCACCCTCGACGTCAGTCAGCCCCTGGGACACGACCTCTTCTTGCGCCTTGTCGAGCGCACGGACGCCGTGACGGAGAATTTCCGCGCGGGCTGGCTCGCGTCGCAGGCACTCGGTGCCGACGTGCTTCTCGCGCGCAACCCACGCCTCGTCGTCGCTGCACTCTCGGGCTTTGGACAGACCGGGCCGCGCGCCGGGGAAGCGTCGTACGACATCGTCGCGCAAGCCGCCGGGGGGCTGCTCGCAATGACGGGCCCTGAGGGCGGCCCGCCGGTTCGTGCCGGGGGCGCTCTAGCGGATTTTGTGGGAGGACTCTATCTCGCGCTCGGCGTCGTCGCCGCGCTCATCGAGCGCGAGCGGACCGGACGAGGACGGGCGCTCGATCTCTCAAACCAGGACGCCATCTTCGCGATCACGGACTCGGCCGCAACGATTGCATCGGCTCTCGGCGTGCGTGCGGAGCGCGTCGGCAACCAGCATCCCTTTACCGCGCCCTATGACGCCTTCGAAGCAAAAGACGGCTACGTAGCGATCGGCACCGCCAGCAACAAGCTGTTTCGCGGCCTCTCCGCAGCCATCGGGCGCCCGGAGCTCGCAACCGACGAGCGCTACAAGAGCCATCGCGGGCGCTCCGCGCATCGCCGCGAGCTCAATGCGGAGGTCGCGGCGTGGGTACGGGAGAGGACCTGCGACGAAGTCCTGGGGGTGCTGGGTCCAGAAGGTGCCCGCCTGCCGTGCGCCCGCGTCATGCGCCCCGACGAGTTGCTGCAGGACCCGCAGCTAAACGCGCGTGGAATGATCGAGCGGCATCCTCATCCCACGCTCGGCGAGATCGTGTTCCACGGAAACCCGCTGCGTTTTGCAGGAGCACAGCCGCGGGCGCGTGCCCTTGCCCCTACCCTTGGCGAGGACAATGCCGCCGTCTACGGCGAGCTCGGTCTTGGGCCCGAGGACCTCGCGCGGCTGGCCGAGCGCGGCGTGATCTAGGACACTCAACGAGGGGGCATAGGAGAGAGGGGGAACTTCCGTATGGACGAATATCGCACGCTGCTCGCGAAAACCGACCCTGCCGTGTTCGAGGCCATCGCCGGTGAAGAGGCACGGCAGAAGCGAGGCGTCGAGCTGATCCCGTCTGAGAACTACACCTATCCCGAAGTTCTCGTCGCCCTGGGTTCGGTCTTCACCAACAAGTATGCCGAGGGCTACCCCGGTCGCCGTTACTACGGCGGCCAGGAGTACACCGACGTCATCGAGAACCTGGCCCGCGAGCGAGCGAAAGAGCTCTTCCGATGCGAGCACGCGAACGTCCAGCCCCTGTCCGGCTCACCGATGAACCAGGCGGTGTATCTAGCCTTCATGAAGCCAGGAGACACGATCCTCGGGATGGATCTGTCCCACGGAGGGCACCTCACGCACGGCGCGCCGGTCTCCCACATGGGGCAGATTTTCCACTTCGTGCGTTACAAGACGGATCCGGAACACGAAGGGCGCATCGACTTCGACGCGCTGCGCAAGATCGCGCACGAGACCCGGCCGAAGATCGTGCTGTGTGGGTACACCTCCTACCCCCGCGACTACGACTACGCGGCGTTCCGGCGGGTCGCCGACGAGGTCGGCGCGCTTACCATGGCGGACGTCTCGCACATCGGCGGGCTGATCGCCGCCGGTGTCATGCGCAATCCCTTCGATGCCGGCTTTGACCTTGTAACCACGACGACACACAAGAGCCTACGAGGACCACGCGGCGGCATGGTGCTGTGCGCCAAGAAGTACGCTGCGGCGATCGACAAGTCCGTTTTCCCGGGTCTCCAGGGCGGTCCGCACATGAATACGATCGCCGGGATCGCCATCACCCTGGGACGGGCGCTCCAGCCGGAGTTTAAGGAGTACGGGGCGCAGGTCCTGCGCAACGCCAAGACGCTCGCTGCGGCGCTTCTCGCCGGTGGCGGCATGCTCGTCACTGGCGGCACCGACAACCACATGATGGTGCTCGATACGATGAAGAGTTTCGGCATTGACGGCCGCGTCGCTGAGGAGACGCTGGACAAGATCGCGATCACCACGAATAAGCAGATCATCCCCGACGATCCGAATCCGCCGCTTCGTCCGAGCGGGATTCGCATCGGAACGCCCGCAGCGACTGCGCGGGGCATGAAGGAGGATGAGGTGCGCCGGCTCGGCGAATGGATCGTGAGCGCCCTGCGTGCCCACGATGATGCGGCGCGGCTCGAACTGCTGCGCCGCGAGGTAGAGGCCTTCTGCGTCCGGTATCCCGTGCCGGGCATTGACGGCGCGGTCTGAGCTCATGGGAAGCGACCAGAGAAAGCGGATCGCGCTCGTGACGGGCGCAAACCGGGGCCTCGGCTTCGAAACCTCGCGACAGCTCGCGCGTCTGGATCTCAAGGTGGTCATGGCGGCACGAGACGAGGCGAAGGGACGCGAGGCCGCACACACCCTCACGAACGAAGGGCTGGATGTTCTGTTCCACCCCTTGGACGTGACGTCCGCACAAAGTGTCGCCGCGTTGGCTCGGTTCGCCGAGGTGGAATTCGGCGGGATCGACGTCTTGGTGAATAACGCCGGCATGATGCTGGATGGGAAGTCGCGTGGTCCTGCCCCGGCGCTGCTCCCCACAGACCTTGAGACCTTCGAGCGCACCTACGCC
>DATFYN010000006.1:0-14616 GCA_035315025.1 Myxococcota bacterium | reverse complement strand
TATCACGATGCATCCTGGAATGCAAGCGGAAAGATTGAATTTACATGGGAACATTCAGCCAGCGTGCAAGCGCGAAAAAGGCCCTGATCTCGCGGGCATACGCGAAATCAAGGCCTCAAATCACGGGGAACTTCGGCCTAGTGAGTGCCCGCGGGCTTCCTTGGACGCCTCGACCGCCTGGGCAACTCCCACCAGCGTCCCACCACCTCTGAGAGTGGCTGAAATTGGAAAGCCCCCGGAACCTTCGATTCCGAGGGCTTCGTCAGGTAGCGGGGGGCCGCTACATCCAATACGACGCCCAATTGAAGCCGGTGTCGCACTCGCCGCGTAGTCCAACCGCGCGACGCCCAGCCGGCCGAAGACTTCAACGTTTTCAAGATGAACCGGCTTTTCGGGAACCACAGGGGGCGCTTTGCAACAAGCGAGAAGCTCCCATTCGATATCCCCGTAGGGGCGGGCGCGAGCAGGCGTTCTGACGCCAGGCTTGAATATAAAATATTTTTTTAATCCAGGATGTTACGCGGACAGTTGCGACTTGGACTTCCGCTCGTTTTCCGGGAGCGCCAGACGGGTCGCCCGCGGAGCAGGTGCGTGCATTCTCTACCAGGAATAGGTGGCCTGATCCCCAGGGGGTGGATCGCTCAGGCTGCCGGAGTTGGCAGCCGATAAGGTGTACGGCTACCGTGTGGACATAACGAAGGCCGTGTGGACATTGTACGTACGTGAGCTAATCATCTTGAGGTGGACCGAAAGGGGCTGAGGGCAATGGACAATTCTGTTGGCCGAACCCGAAAGACGAGCCGTATCGACGTTCGCGTCAATGAGGACACGAAGAGTCTTATTGAACGCGCAGCTTGCGCGATGGGGCAATCGGTGACGGACTTCGTTCTTAACTCTGCGATGGAAAAGTCGACGAGGGTTATCAGCGACACGGAGGTCATTCGGCTTTCCGTCCGTGATAGCCAGCGCTTCCTTAACGCTCTCGACGCAAACACCGCCCCTAATGACAAGCTCATGAAGGCTGCGGCCATCTACCGGAATGCCGTGAAGACCGGCTCACTCAAGACGATCGTGTGATAGGGGATGCCAGTCCGGCCTGGCAGATCGAGCTCCTCGCAGATCGACACGTCAACGACCACTTCTCATGCGGTAAGAAGCGACTCGACGACTATCTGAAGAACATCGCTGCACGGAGCATGAGGGTCGATACTGGCAGAACCTTCGTTGCTGTGCGCGAAGACAGCCCACTGATCCGCGGTTACTACACCGTGGCGATGAGTAGCATCGCCCTCGAGGATCTCCCCGACCGCAAAGGTCTACCAAACCCAGTGCCGACGGCGATTATTGGCCGCCTGGCCGTCGATCAGAACTCTCAGCGCATGGGGCTCGGTAGGCTTCTTCTACTCGATTCCTTGAACAGAATTGTGAGGGCCTCTGCTGACGTCGCAGCGCACGCAGTCTTCTTGCACGCCATCGACGACGACGCGCGCAGCTTCTATCTGCCCTACGGCTTCCAGGCACTCCAAGACGACCCAAACCATCTTTTCCTACCGATGACGGCAGTGCGGAAGCTCTGCGAAGTGTCGTCCTTATAGTTGGCGGATCTGAAACCTGGTGAAAGCACAGCCTGTCGAGGAATCCAGGCCGCCTATGAGATAGACGGATCTCGCGAGAGGACCGAACACGCGGTCGGAGGTCCGAAACTGAACCCGCCTTCCGGCGCATTGGCGTTTGAGGACGAGGAACCTCGGCTTGGAGCTGCGCGCGAGACCACAGCAGAGATCGAATCGCAGCCAGAAGAGCCAGAAGGGCAGGCACGCCATCGAAGGCACGTTGACCCAGCGCGACGGAAACATCAATCATTTCAATGCGGACGGGAATTCGGAAGGCACAGGGGGGCCGCTGCTGATCATCACGCGCGTGGCCACCCGTGACACCGAGCTGTCGGGTGTGCCGATCCCGGCTGGCTCCGCGGTCATGCCCATGCTCGGTGCGGCGAACCGGGACGAGGATCGGTACCCGGTTCCCGACCGCTTCGACATCTTCCGTTCGCCGAAGCCCCACATCTCGTTCGGCCATGGCGTCCACGCCTGCCTCGGGATGCACCTGGCGCGGCTCGAGATGCGCGTCGCGCTCGACCTCCTGCTCGACCGCCTTCCGGGCCTGCACCTCGACCCCGAGGGCAAGGATCCGCACATCCGCGGGCAGGTATTCCGGTCACCTACGTCGCTGCCGGTTCTGTTCGGGACGCCATCGATCTAAGCGCCGGCCCGCACGGCTGACGCGCCTCGTGAAGCTCCTGCGGACTTGGCCGAGAAACACGAGAACACAGCTACCTTAATTTGAGAAGCATTCTCCAATCGACCTTCGGCGAGCCCACGATTAAAGCGTCCAAAAAGACGCGGCCACGGTCAGTCAAGACTCGATAATCTCATTCTCCTAAATCGAGAGCCACCTTGTGGAGGGGCGCGGGGATGGCGCATAATCGGGGTCCAGGGCGCGTCGACGGGGAGCGAAGCGATGGGCAGAGTGGCGGTGGTCACTGGAGCAGCCTCGGGCATGGGGCTGGCGATAGGCTGCTTCCTCGCTGCGCGGGGTGACCGCGTCGCGCTGCTCGACCTTCAGGGCGACGGGGCCATGCGAGCCGCCGAGGGCTTACGCGAGAAGGGAGCAGATGTCATGGCCGCGGGGGTCGACGTCACCGATCGCGCGGCGGTCAACGATGCGCTCAGCAAGGTGCGCGCGGAGTTCGGGCCCATCGAGATTATGGTCACGAGTGCCGGTCTCGAGGCGTTCGATTCCTTCACGGACATCACAATTGAGAGGTGGGAGCACGTCCTCTCCGTCAACCTCACCGGAACGTTCCACTGCCTGCAGGCCGCTGTTCCCGACATGCTTGCGGCACGGTGGGGTCGGATCGTGACGATCTCATCAGCGGGAGCCCAGTCGGGTGCGCCGCGCATGGCGCACTACGTTTCGGCGAAGGCCGGAGTGATTGGGCTTACCAAGGCACTCGCGCTCGAGCTCGCCCCGCATGGGACCTGCGGATTCCTCTGCTCCGAGGAAGCGGGGTTCATCACAGGTCAGATCATCGGCGTCAACGGCGGCATGGTGCTGTGAACAACACAGAGGAGCGAGAACCATGAAGCGATACGAGAAACCGCCCGAGGGAAGCTGGACGCAGCACTATCCCGAGCTCGGAACCGGTCCGGTGTCCTACGAGAGCTCGATCTCGCCCGAGTTCCACGAGCTCGAGCGCGAAGCGATCTTCAAGCGGGCCTGGCTTAACGTCGGGCGGGTCGAGCAGCTCCGGCGAAACGGCAGCTACTTCACCAAGGAGCTCGCGGTCGCAAACACCTCGCTAATCATCGTCCGGGGCATGGACGGCGAGATCCGCGCCTTCCACAACGTCTGCCGCCACCGCGGCAACAAGCTAGTCTGGACCGACCACCCGCGCGAGGAGACGAGCGGAACCTGCCGGCAGTTCCGCTGCAAGTACCACGGCTGGAGGTACGACCTCGACGGCAGGTGCTCCTACGTCCAGCAGGAGGGCGAGTTCTTCGGTCTCGACAAGGCTGACTACGGCCTCGTGCCGGTGCACTGCGACGTGTGGTCGGGGTTCGTCTTCGTGAACCTCGCCGAGGAGCCGAGCCAGACGCTCACCGAGTTCCTCGGCCCGATGATCTCCGCGATCGACTACCCGTTCCACAACATGACGGAGCGTTTCTACTATCGCGGTGACATTCGCAGCAACTGGAAGGTCTTCCTGGACGCCTTCCAGGAGTTCTACCACGCACCCATCCTCCACGGCCGGCAGAATCCGGTCATGGCGAAGCCCGAGTATCAGCAGGCCGGCTTCTCGGCGTTGTACTTCCAGATCGACGGCCCGCATCGCGTGGGTTCGACGACCACCGGCCCCAGCTGGCTCTTGCCGCCGGAATGCCTCAACCCCATCGAGAGGGCGATGCGCAGCGGCCTGTTCGGCCCCTGGGACGCGGCCGACATCGGAACCGAGGAGGCCCTGCCCGGCATCAATCCGGGGAAGAAGAAGGGGTGGGGCCTCGATTCGTTCCAGATCTTCCCGAACTTCGCGTTCATCATCTGGGAGCGGGGCTGGTACCTCACCTACCACTACTGGCCCACCGCGCACAATCGGCTCCTGTTCGAGGCGAATCTCTACTTCGTACCCGCACGCAACGCGCGCGAGCGCCTCGCCCACGAGCTGGCCGCGGCCACCATCAAGGAGTACGCCTTGCAGGACTGCGGAACGCTCGAGGCGACGCAGATGGGCCTCGAGTCGCGTGCGATCTCCACCTTCCCGCTGGGCGACCAGGAGATCCTGTGCCGACATCTGAACAAGGTGGTGAACGACTGGGTCGACGAATACCAGCGCTCGCGCGAGGAGGCGTGATGGCGATGACCGACCCGCTTCTGCCCCCCGAGTTCTCCGACCTCGAGCCCTTTGCCAGGGAGTGGTGCCTGGCCAGCGAGCCGGAGCGCTATGCGAAGCGCCTGGCCAGCACCATGGACGAGATGCAAGCCTTCTACGATGCGCTCTTCCCGCGCGCCGAGGAGGCGATCGCCTACTGCGAAAAGTTCCCGCTCTATGATCTGCCCGACAACGTGCTGCGTCTGCTCCAGCTCCTGTACTCGCTCATCATGGTGTCGTTCCCCGTCGAGATCTGGCGCCAGCCGTACCTCCCGGACACCGGCACGGCTTCCTTCGAGCTCGAGGAAGAGCCGGTTCCGTGACCTGGGGCGCGCAGCGGATCGCTGATCTCGTCGAGATCCACGAGCTGTGCGCGCGGTACCTGGCGAACGCGAGCCAGTTCGTCCAGAGTGACTGGTGGCGCGATGTCTTCACCCCGGATGCCGAGTACAGCGCCTTCGGTACGTCGTACACGCTGGAGCGCCTGCCGGCGTTGCTCGCTGCGGCACCTCGGGGCCAGTTCATAGGGAACATGCCGGTGGTCGAGTTCGATGGAGACCGCGCCACGGGAAGACAGCACTATGTCTTCATCGAACAGCGGTCGCATGCCATGCGTCTTGCCTGGTATCGCGACGAATACGTGCGCACGGCCAACGGCTGGCGCATCCGCCGACGCGCCACCACGTTCATGCGCAAGCACGGAGGCTTCGACTCCGGGCGACAGCACGACCCGCTCGCCGCCCCCGGGAAAGGCGCCGGCCCCAACAACCCCGGTGCGTGAGGCTCTATCCGCCGCGGAGGCCGTGAAGGCAGAACTTCCAGGCATCCTCGGCTGTGACGCTCATCCGGGGACTCTGGACGAGGCGATTCATGAGCCAGCTATACATCACCGTCTGCTGGATGAGCACGGCGGTGCGCTGCGGATCTGCCACCTGGACCGTGTCAGCCGCAACGGCGGCCTCGAGTAGCTCGACCAACATCCGCGAGATCGGTGCCATCACCGCAGCCACGCGCTCGGGATCTCTGATCGCGATCTGCAAAGAGAACTCCGAGAGCGGAAGCCGGTTGTGTGCTCCTCGTCGGCGTCCCTTCCCGAGAGGCTCGCACCATTCGTGGAGACGGATCGTGAAGGCGCGAAGCCGCTCGATCGGCTCGGACTCGGACTCGACGGCCTCGCGGATGTCCGCGACCGACTCGCGGATGGATTCTTCGAGCAGCGCGAACAGCAGCTCGTCCTTGCCCTCGAAGTACTGGTAGAACCCTCGCAGCGACTGCTTCGAGCGCTCGACGACCTCTTGGATCGTGAACTCGGTCGTGCCCCTCTCGTCGATCAGATCGAACGCCGCATCCAGGAGTCGCTGGACGCGCTGCTCCGCACGCGTGCGCGCAGCGCTCAGGCTCTTTGAGACCGCTCGCTGACGCCAGCTAGGTGCGTTTCCCTCTTGCAAATCGTCCAATCTCGCCATGGAGGAACCGTCCTTCTAGTCCACGTGTGAGTTCAGTGCAATTCGCGCGCCGTCCGAATCCGACCGAATCGGGGCTGCGGGCGGCGGTCACGAGGTTCGTCGCTCCCGAGCGATCCTCTCGGCTGCTGCTGGGAGGCCTCGCTGAAAGCAGAATTCTCTCAAAATGAGAAGCTGATTGCCACTCCCTTCGCCCGCCGCTAGTGTGAGCCGGACGGAGCGGATCTAGGACAAGGAGACCAGGTGCAAATCGGCCTGATGATCGGCCCGGAGAAGGGGCGCTATCGCGACAAGGTCGGGCAGCTGGTCGCCGATGCGCAGGCAGCCGAACAGGCCGGCTTCCGCTCAATCTGGGTGCCCCAGATTCCCGGGGACTTCGACGCGCTCACCGCCATCACGCTCATGGGGCGCGCCACCGAGCGGATCGAGCTCGGGACCGCCGTCCTGCCGATCCAGACCCGTCACCCGATCGCCCTGGCGCAAGAGGTGCTGTCGAACCAGGCGGTCTGCGAGGGTCGCTTCACGTTGGGGCTCGGCGTGTCGCATCACTGGGTCATCGAGGACATGCTCGGCCTTCCGTACGAGCGGCCGGCCCACCAGATGCGCAACTACCTGGAGGTCCTGAATGCGGCTCTCCGCAGCCCGGGCTCGGTGAACGTCGAGAACGATGGGTACCGCGTACACAGCCCGATGGACCTCACAGACTACGGTCCCAATCCAGTCCTGCTCGCAGCCCTCGCCCCCGTGATGCTCCGCATCGCCGGCGAGCATGCATCGGGAACGATCCTGTGGATGGCCGATGAGCGTGCCGTTGCGGAACACATCGCGCCGCGCATCACGAAGGCTGCGGCCGAGGCCGGGAGACCGGCTCCGCGGATCATCGCCGGAGTTCCCATCGCCCTCTGCCCGAAGGACGAGGTGGACTCCGCGCGTGCGCGGGCCAACCGAGTGCTCGGACATGCTGAGTTCTGCCCGAACTACCAGCGACTGCTCGATTGCGGCAACGCCACCGGCGTCGGCGACATCCTCGCGGCGGGCGACGAATCGGCCGTGGTCGATCGCTTGCGTGCCTTCCGCGACGCGGGAGCTACCGACTTGGCGGTTCGTGTGCTCGCCCTCGGGCCCGACCGAAACGCCCGCATCGAATCGCGGAAACGGACTCTGGCGTTCCTCGCTTCGCTCTGTCCGGACTTCTGACAGCCCGCCGGAGCCCTGCCAGATCACCGGTCGTAGTCGACGACGACCTCGCGGGTCATAGGGATCGCTTGGCAGGTCAGCACCCACCCCGCCTTAACCTCGTCGATCGACAAGGCGTTGTTCACGCGCATCGTGGCCCTCCCCGCTTCGAGATGGGCGATACAGCTCGCGCAGCTTCCCAGCTGGCAGGAGAACGGCGGCGCCAGACCGGCGCGGCGAGCAGCGTCGAGGATGCTGTCGCCCGGTTCGTACCCGATGGTGTGCTTGCGGCGATCGAGTCGGATCACAATAGACTCCGTATTCGAGGTCTCAGTGGCCGCGAGCACCTCGTCGGGCTGCTCGAACCGCTCGATGAACACCTGACTGCGAGCGACCCCTCGCCGTCCCAGGCCGGCCCCGACCACTTCCATGTATGGGCCGGGGCCGCATACATAGAAGTCGGCGTGCGCCCGTTCCTCGACCAGCCCCGCGCACGCTGCGGAATCAAGGAAACCACGCTCCGAGTCAAGGTGGTAATGCACCGAGAGTCGCCGCTCGGATGCCGCGCGCAGGCGTTCGAGGTCGCTCGCGAAGATGATGCTGCCAGCGTCGCGGTTGGCGTACACCAGTGCGATCTCGCGCCTTGTGGTAACGAGTGCGGTCTTGATGATCGACAGGACCGGCGTGATCCCGCTGCCTCCTGCAAAGGCAACGATGGGAACCTCGGCTGCGCGCAACACGAACCGACCCACCGGGGGCATCACTTCGATCGTGTCGCCCGGGGCCAGCTCGTCGATCATCCAGTTCGACATCTTCCCACCGGAGACGCGCTTCACCGTGACGGTGAAGCGGTCACCCGTCTCCGGCGAGCTCGACATCGAGTAACAGCGGACGACGGATTCACCGCCGATCGTCGCGCGGAACGTGCAGAACTGTCCGGCGACGTAGGCGAACTTCTCTTCCAGCTCGGGAGGGACCTCGAGGACGAAAGACCGCGCGTCGTCGGTCTCGTGAACGACGTCGGCCAGTCTCAGTGAATGGTACTCGTGATCGCGCAGCATCGGGCTCTCCCGGGGAACCCGTCCGGATGGTAGGAGTGGATCCATCATTTGCAATCACGCTCTCAAAAAATGCTAGTATGATTCTCCCGATGGATACCCGGGACACCCCCGAACAGGCCGAGCTGCGGCGCACGGCCCGCCAGCTGGCACGGCAGCTCGGACCCCGGACCGTGGCGGACCTCGACGACGGCAAGCGAACCCGACGCCTCGCTGAAGCGGTGCGCAGCGCCGGCTGGCTCGAGTTGCGCCAGGACAGCGGCGACGGCAGTCCGCTCGCCAGCGGGGTCGAGGCGGCCATCATCGCCGAGGCGTTGGGGGAGGCCGTCGCCGACGTCTCGTTTGCAGGCCCTCTCCTGGGGGCCGACCTCGCCCGCCGAGCCGGTGCCAGCCCGATCGACGGCGCAGTGGTTGCCTTCGCGCCCGACCTGATCGACGCGGCGAGGGTGTCGGGTCTGGCCACGACGGCACCGATCTACGCCGTCGACTGCCCCGCGCAGGGCCCCGCCGCTGCGTACGTGCTGGTTCCCGAAGGCAGTGGCTACCGCCTCGCGCAGGTGCAGATCGACAGTGGAAGCGACGGTGCCGATCTCACGCGAGTGATTCGGCGGCTCCCGGCCGGCGCGCCCCTACTTCCCGTTCCCAATCAGTCTCGGCTCCTCACCCTCCCTGATCTCGACTCCTGGGCGACGCTGGGCCTCACGCTCACCAGCGCCGATCTGGTCGGGCTGATGCGAGGCGTGCTCGACCTCACGGTCGCCTACGCGCGCGAACGGCGGCAGTACGGCGTTCCTATCGGATCGTTTCAAGCGGTGCAGCACCTCCTTGCCGAGGCCCTTTGCCTGATGGAGGGGGCGTTCAGCGTCACGCTTCACCCTTCGTGGGCCGTCGACGAGCTCGCGCCTGACGAAGCTCGGAGCGCCGGGCGTTTGGCCAAGGCCTACTGTGCGCGCGCCGCACGCACTGTCTGCGAGACTGCGGTGCAGGTGCACGGCGGGATGGGGAACACGTGGGATTGTATCGTCCACGTCTACCTGCGTCGTGTCCTGCTCTCCTCACAGTGGTTTGGCGACGACGGCGAACACCTGAGGGAGCTCCAGCGAACGCGCCTGGGGGTCATCCATGGATTTTCGTGACTCACCGGAGGAAGCGGAGTTTAGGAAGCGCTTTCGCGCATGGATTGCCAGGAACAACCCCGGTCTGCCCGTCTCATCGACCGACGACGTGTACTGGGCCCGGCAGGCGGAATGGCACACCGCTCTCTATGACGCGGGCTTCTTCGGATTGAGCTGGTCCTCGCGCTTCGGTGGTCATGACCTCCCTCCGGTCTTCGACGACGAGGAGCTCGCGGCCGCGGGTGCGCCCCCTCGTCCGAGCCTCGGCTACCTCGTCCAGGGGATCGCGACGCATGCCAGTGAGGCGGTCAAGGACCACTTCCTTCCCGGCCTGATCAGCGGTCGCGAACGCTGGTGTCAAGGCTTCAGTGAACCCGGCGCCGGATCCGACCTCGCGTCGCTGCGCACGACCGCGACACTCGACGGCGACGAGTATGTGATCAATGGACACAAGATCTGGACCAGCTACTCCGACGTCGCCGACTGGTGCTTTCTGCTCGCGCGCACCGACCCCACCGCGCCAAAGCACAAGGGCCTGTCTGCCTTCGCAGTGCCGATGCATCAGCCTGGGATCGAGCAGCGCCCTCTTCGAATGATCAACGGCATCACCAAGGAGTTCGGTCAGGTGCTGTTTGACGGCGCGCGCGTCGCCGTCAAGAACATGATTGGCGAGCCGGGTGAAGGGTGGCGTGTAGCGATGACGATCGTCAGCCACGAACGAGAACCCGGTGAGGTCGGCTACGTCGCTCGGTACGCGAAGACCGTCAAGGACCTCGAGGAGGTCGTGCGCACCGATCCCAATGCGTTCCGGAGCGACCAGCGCGAAGCCGTCGCCTGGGCGTATGTGCAGGCCGAGATGCTGCGGCTGCACGTGCGCCGCAGGCTGTCCGAGCGTCTGGACGGCCTCGATCACGGGCCCGGAGGCTCCATCGACAAAATTCTGATGACCTGGGTCGAGCAGAGTGTGGGGAGTACGGCGCTCTCCGTGGCCGGATCGCGCGCGCTGATTGACTCCGACGACCTCGCGTTGAAGATTTATTTGTACAGCCGCGCGCAGAGCGTGATGGGCGGAACCTCACAGATCCAGAAGAACATCATCGCCACGCGGATCCTTGGCCTGCCGTCGGCTTGAGCGCACCGCGTGCTGGAGAGGAGACCGATGGACTACCCGCTTCCCGACGCGACCCGCGTCGAGACCGACGGCCCCGTGCGCATCGTGCGGCTTTCCCGTCCGGACCAGCTCAACGCCGTGAATGAGGAGCTGCACCTGGGACTGACCCGCGTCTTCCCGCTCCTCAGCGCCGACCCCGATGCGCGCGTCGCCGTCATTACCGGCGAAGGGCGCGCGTTCTCGGCAGGCGGCGACTTCGACCTTCTCAACCGAATGACGAGCGACCGCGTTCTGCGACGTAACATGATCGCGGAGGGTCGAGAGCTGGTGCTCAACATGATCCGCTGCCGTGTTCCAGTGGTGGCCGCGGTCAACGGACCGGCTGTGGGCCTCGGCTGCAGCGTCGTCGCGCTCTCGGACGTCGTCTACATGGCGGAGTCCGCCTATTTGGCGGACCCGCACGTGGTGTTGGGCCTGGTGGCGGCCGACGGTGGCCCCCTCACCTGGCCCTTGCATACGAGCCTGCTCTTGGCGAAGGAGTATGCGTTCACGGGTGACCGAATCAGCGCAGCGCGAGCCGCGGAGATTGGCCTGGCCAATCACGTGTGCCCGGATGGCGAGGTGCTGTCCGCGGCGCTCAAGACCGCCCACAAAATCGCCACACTCCCGCGTCAGGCTGTGGAAGCAACCAAGCGGGTTCTGAACCTGCACGTCGAGCGGGCGGTGCTGGCAACCATCGACTTCGCGATGGCCGCCGAAAACGAGTCCTTCGAGATGCCGGAGCTGCGCGAGAACGTGGCGCGTTTTCTGCGGCGACCGTCGGCGGCCGAATAAGTGCCCCTCCTATCCCGCCGATGCCACTTCGGATCGGCGTCGCATCTAGGGATGTCACCGGCGAAGAACCCTCGCGCGCACGGCTGCGGGTCGCATACGGTCGCAGTGCAGTCCAGGATCGCGGCTTGCATGGGCTCACTCCGGTCTTCCGCGCGACCATGCGCGGTCATCGGGAAAAAATCATGCCTTCGGAACGTCGCGATCTTAAGGATTCGAGAGCGGTGTGCTGAGATTTGTGACTGCGATTTGACGTTTCTGCCCGCAATAGGAGAACACGGTGGCCAAGCGAACGAGGTTTTCGGAGTACAAGGATCGGTACCGCAACTACCGGTTCGAGCTAAGCGAAGAGGGCATCCTGCTCATGCAGTGCCACACCAACGGTGGCAGCCTGGTGTGGGACTGGGAGGCGCACGACGGCATGGCGGATGCGTTCGCCGACATCGCGGGCGACCGGGAGATCAAGGTCCTGATCCACACCGGTACCGGTGAGAACTACAACGCCAACTGGGGAATGCCCCCGACGTCGGAGCCCCTGTACCTCGCGATGGACGGCCAGAAGGGCCTTGAAAAGCTCGACGAGAAGGCCTGGTACGGCCGCATGCTCGTCGAGAATGTGCTCGCCGTGGACGTGCCGATGATCAGCGCCGTCAACGGCCCGTGTAACATCCACTCCGAGGTTCCATTGCTCGGTGAGATCGTGCTTGCATCCGAGGACGCCTACTTCCAGGATCTCGCCCATTTCCCGCGCGGCATGGTGCCGGGCGACGGACAACACGTCCTCTGGCCCCGGCTCGTCGGACGCAACCGAGGGCGGTACATGCTCTTGACCGGGAAGAAGCTGAGCGCGCGAGAGGCGCTCGAATGGGGCGCGGTCAACGAAGTGCTTGCCAAGGAGCAGCTCCTCGGCCGGGCGTGGGAGCTGGCGCGTGAGCTGGCCAAACGGCCTCCCCTCACACTCCGCTACACCCGCATGCTGTTCACCCAGGACCTGAAGCGCGCGTTCCTCGATGAACTAGGCCATGGCCTTGCGCGCGAGACGTATGCGCAGCGCCAGTTTTTCCCGATCGGTGGTGGGATGAGTCCCCTGGATCGGCCTTGGAACAAGCGTCCCTGGTCGGACTGACCTCGGTAGTGCCGCCGCGCTGCCGGACCCGTGGTGTGCCGCCCGAGCCACCCCGGGCGACGCATCGTCCCCAGCGCCTTCCGTCGAACCCAAAGTTCATTGGGACTCGAAGGCGGAACCCAAGGATCTGCGCCTGCTTCATGGTTGAGATCAGTCCGAGGAGGGGAGGGGCTTCGCGCCCTTGACTTTAAGCGCCACTCCATCCGCAGAAAGCGAGCCTGCTCCCGGCTTCGTGCACAGCACCTCGAGAGTGCCTGCTTCGTTCACGTAGCGCTTGCCGAGCTGGGTGCCAGAGGAGAAGGCAGGAGTGGGAGTGCCGGCAGGCGTCGGCACGGCCCCCAGGTCAAGCATGGGCCGACCACCGCAGCAAAGTTCGACGGCCGCGTCCTTTTGGGCGGCCACCACCATCACCTCGGTGGTGCACACAGCGCTGCGCAGGCGTGTGCCGGGCTTCATCTCGGTCATTCGTGAACTCCTCGCTTGTCGGATGCACTAGCCACCACTTCCGAAGTTAGCGGAGGCCACTTCGCTCCCGGAGCTTCGCAGTGTCGAGCCGAAGCCAACCTCCGCCAGACACCCTGGTGTCTTCCCAGGCTCGGGTGTCGGCTCCGCCGGCGTCAAAGGCGTCTCGTCCTACTCAGCGTCCCCTGGTCAGGCGGCCGACGTCATTATACCGGCGAACGTTGCCCTTGTTGTTGTAGGGCGTGCCGTTGCTGTCCCAAAACTCGTACAGCGGACGTCACAGGGTGGTGACACGGACTTAGCTGCCACTTTGCCTGGACTGCTTTCGCGGTTTGCGGCCGGCAGCGGCGTAGCCCTGGAGCGAAAGCAGCGGAGGAAGCGGTCATCTTGCAATCTCGTCGACGAGCCCCCAGCGAAGGGCGGTAGCGGCGTCGATCCGGCTGCCAGAAAGAGCGAGCCAGGCCGTGCGCTGGCGGCCGATGCGAAGCGGTAGGCTTGCGGTCCCGCCTGCCCCGGGCACGAGGCCCATCCCGACCTCAGGGAGCTGAAAGAATACGTCCTCTCGCGCGCGCACGTGGCGGCAGAACGCAGGGAGCTCGCACCCGGCGCCAACGCAGGCGCCATGCACTTCCGCCCGCGCCCGCGCGGAACAGAGGGAGAGGAGGCGCGCCGGGCTCCGCGCCGAGCGCACCGCGTGCGCCGTCGCTGGATCGGGCAAGCTTCCGAACTCGTCGAGGTCGCCACCGCTACAGAAGGAGGGTCCGTTGGCGTCGAGAACGAGCTCTTCAATCGAGTCGTCGAAGAGGGCGAGCGCGAGGCCCTCGGCGAGTGCATCGCGCATCTCTAGGGAGAATGCGTTGTGCTTGCGAGGCCGGTCGAGCGTAAGCCGGAGGCAGGAACCCTCGCGTCGCGCGCACACAGCCGGCCCAGAGCATTCCACAGCCGGTCGGGCGCCATTGCGCCCGGCGAGCCACGTCGCGAACTCAGGTCCTGCCTGCAAAGTCGAGTAGGCGAGTGACTCCGCGACCAGGCACTCGTGCAGGTCGAGCGTTCGACCGTGACGCAGCAGCTGCACCAGGGTGGCTGCGGCGAGGGGACACCGCTCGGCGGAAGTGCAGACCGGCGCGAGATCACTTTCGTGTTCGACAAGAAGGTCAAAGGCGGACGCTAGACGCGATCCAGCGGGTGATGGTGGAACGAACACGAGGCCGACGGTCGGGCAGGGCAGCAAGGACAGCATCGCCGCAATGGACTCGGCTTCCGAGAGAGGTGCATCTCCTGAGAGGTCAACGATAAGAAGAGGAGCGCCAACGAGCGGCGAGTGCGCCTCGAACGCAAGCGGCGAGCGAAGCTCTGCCATGGCCTCGGAGAGCGGGATGGCTTCGACCCCTATGTCGAATCCTCCGCGAGCTCAGCCCGCACGACGCGCCGCAGCAACTTCCCGGTCTCGTTGTAGGGAAGCTTTCGTCGGAAGACGACGCGCGAGGGTACGCGCGACGAGCGGAGCCGGGTTCGGACCCATTCGCAGAGCTCTTCTTCCGACGCCGAGGCGCCCTCGACGAGTACCACCGCTGCAGCGACCGCCTCGCCCCATTCGAGATCCGTGATTCCGACCACGGCGCACTCCGCCACACTCGGGTGCTCGAGCATGACGTCCTCGATCTCCCCCGGCGAGAGGTTCTCGCCGCCTCGCACGATCACGTCGTCGATGCGACCTTGAAGGAAGAGGAAGCCATTCTGATCGAGAAAGCCGCTGTCGCGCGTCGGGAGAAAGCCGTCTGGGCCAAGCTGGCTACCTCGTCCAATGTATTCGCCGGAAACCTGCGGTCCGCGCACGTAGAGCTC
>DATFYN010000005.1:0-10513 GCA_035315025.1 Myxococcota bacterium | reverse complement strand
TCGCAGCAGCGGCTTGATCTGCGATCAGCGCATCGCGCTCAACAACTTCTATGCCGCCCACGACTACCCCGCACAGCTGCGTCGCATCCGTTATCGCGATCCCGAGACCGGCAAGAACTTGGTGTTTTTGACCAACCATGGTCTGCTGCCCGCACTCACCATCTGCGCGCTGTACAAGAGCCGCTGGCAGGTCGAGCTCTTCTTTAAGTGGGTGAAGCAGCATCTCCGCATCAAGCGTTTCTGCGGCACTTCCCCGAACGCCGTGAAAACTCAGGTCTGGATCGCCGTGTCGGTCTATGTCCTCGTGGCCATCGTCAAGAAGGAGCTGCAACTGCAGGCCTCTCTCCATACGCTCCTACAGATTCTCTCGGTCACGCTGTTCGAGAAAATGCAGCTGCAACCAGCCCTTGCAGAGCTGGCCAGCTCCTCGCAGGACTTCGATTCATCTAACCAATTGACCCTGTTCGATTTTTAACCGGACAGTAGTGAGTCCGGAATTATTCTGCTGAAATACTGGCTCGAGATCAGCCCGCACGAGCAGAACCGTCGACTCGAGACCCGCATCGAGGACGGTCGCAAGATCTGGAAGCTCTCTCCCATGGATCTTGAGTCGTACAGGCGTTGGTACGAATACTCGAAGGCGCGCGACGAGATGTTCGTGGCGACCGACACGGCCTGGGCACCGTGGTTCATCGCCAAAGCAGACGACAAGAAGCGAGCTCGACTCAACATCATCCGCGATATCCTGAGTCGAATTCCCTACAAGCAAACCCCCCGCGAGAAGGTCCGGTTGCCGAAGCGGCAGAAAGCCGGGCCTATAAAGAGCCCAACTACACCTTCAAGTTCGTTCCCGAGATGTACTGACCACTCAGGATCAGCGTCGGCGCTGAGCGATTGTGGACAAAGCGCTGCAATTTACGTCCGAATGTGCACGGACAAGCAGCTACCGACGCGCTCTCAGATCAGATCGCTCGCTGCGGGAGTTTGCGGACACGCGGCAGTGCGAGGTGATCGAGGGATCTTGTGGTCCAGAAGCCGAGCTTTGGGATGCTTCTCGACGCAACCAAGGCCAGGATCAAAGCTGTCCGTTGCTTCATGCGCTACCGCCGGCAGCGGGTTCCGGCGTGGCCGCGAGCGGCACCTCGCCGCCGGCGGGCGGATCGCCGTGCTTGGCCACAAGTTGAGAGTGGTCACGTACGACGATCAGCGAGAGCAGGAGCCAGATCACCACGAGGCCGACGGTAAAGGCGAAGAAGCCCGCGTTCGGGAGATGCAGCAGCTGGACGCCCACCCCGATGGTGAGGGCGGAGAAGCCGTCGCCCGCGCGGGCGAACAGGGAGTCGATGGCGGGCTTCGTCTTGAGCTTCGTGATGGCCGGAACGGGCAGCCAGAGGACATTCCGCGCCGTGTTGTTAATCGAGTAGTCGTTGGCGTTGTCGATGACCTTCATAACTTCCACCACGGCGAGGATTGGAACCATGGCCATGGTCGAGTAGCTGAGTAACGCCACCGTCGGCGAGAAAAGCAGCATCACGCCGAACCCCCCGTACTTGAGGAGCCGGGAGGCTACAAGGCACTGCAGTACGAGCGCTGCCGTATTCCCCCAGAAGTAGAAGCTTCCGTAGAAGGACGATGTCTCCGCGCGGATGAAAGCGAGGAGCGCGCCGGGCGTCGAGATCCCCTGGACCCGGGCCTTGTCCGAGAGGAAGTTCTGCACGACCCCGAACAGGAGGTTCTCTCCGTTGGTGTTGATCCAGTTGAGAAGCAGCGTCATGAACGCCACTGCCAGCAGCAGGCGCGAGCGCAGGATCAGACCGAGGGCGCCGCTGCGCAGCGCCGACGGCTCGGTCTTCTGGGCGCGCGGCGCCGGGCCTCGCCCGAACGGGCCCAGAGCCTCCGCCTTCCTCGCCAGCCATATCGACCCCGCGAGCGGGAGCAGCGAGATCAGGAGCAGCTCTTCCGTGGGCACGATCTTGGTGTCGACCAGGGTCTTCGTGATCTGCGAGCCGAACACGGCGCCCGACGTGGCGCCGATCGCCACCAGCGGGATCAGCCGCCGGCCCACGGCATCGGTGTAGAGGTCGGCCACGAAGGCCCAGAACTGGGCCACGACGAATACCCCGAACATCCCCACCCAGAGATAGAAGACAATGCCGGTCGCAGGCAGGTTCCTGATGAAGAAGTCCGGCTGCAGGAACCAGAAGATCACGATGATGACCATGCAGATCGACACTACGCGCGAGAGCAGGTCGAGGCGCCGCCAGCGGTTCACCAGGGGTGAATAGGCCCAGGTGGCCAGGAGCAGAAGCAGCGCCTGGCCGAAGCTCGTGTAGGCCTTCACCTCCATGGGCTTCAGGTGGCTCACGCTCGAGACGGCGATCCAACCGTCGCGCAGCGGCTTGATCAGGTAGTAGGCGTCGAGTAGCAGGAAGACGCTCGCGAACAGGCAGAGCGCGGTCGGTCCCTCGCCGGGGCGCACCTCGGTGAAGACACGGAGCGCGCGCTCCAGGATCGTCGGCAGCAGCACTTCCGGTTTCTCCGGGAGAGCGCCCGTCTGGCTCATTCCGCCTTCCACGGCGGCAGCATCGGACCGGTCCCCCCCAGGTTCTTCTCGGTCATGGCGGCCCCCGGTGATGAGGCGGATTGGCTCAGACTGGAGATGGAGCAAGATCTCGCGACATGGCCGTTCGGCTGCTTGCTCTCCGCGACTGCCGCTGCAAGCAGCATGCCCCTGGTCTCGCGATTGCACGCGCGGCACCCGGAAGCGCCGGCGACGCATAGGCACGCGAACCGGCCGCACAACGCTCCACTCGTGGATGAAGAGGCTTCGAGATGACCAGGCCTACCTGGCCGCGACTCGTGGCGGTTGCCTGCTTCTTGCACCATCGGCCGGCCCGTCGGGTACAGAGAAGAAACTAGAATGTCGGGATTCGGAGCGCCTCTGGGGTCGAGTCGATGCGCGGTTGAGGATTGCGCGCCGACTCCTCGACAGATGTGAACGCGCCTTCCCCGCTGCGCCGGACGCCGTTGCGAAGCGGAGCACACAACCACGCCTTGACTCACGGACAGCCTGCAGGGACGGCGCGAGCCAGTGGGCTTCACTCCCGGAGGAAGGTGGAGACGGTCTGGCGGAGCGAATGTCCCTGCCCCCCATGTGCTTAGGCGCCGGAGGTCGTCCGCCCTGGCACGCCCTATGCACGTTCTACATCTGGTTCCCGGCGCCGGGCTGAGAGCCCCCGAGACGACACCCCAGCAGGCGCCCGGTGGCCGGAACCTCATCGAGCGCGACGCAACAGAGTATCGTAGCGCTCGCAGGAATCAGGGGTAACTGCGACAAGAGTCAGCGGGTGCATTCAGCCTGAGGAAATCATATCAAGAACCGCACGGCGATGACGGCGATCGACACCGCGAAGCTCCTCGCCCGGCTCGCGACCGGCCGGGCCGTAACGCCCGAGGCTCCGCCACGGTGCGCCGGCAGCGCATGAAGCTCAACTCCCGCGAGTTCCCCGGAGCCTGGAGGAATGGATGAAATTGCGTAACGGAACGAAGGCCATGGCGGGCGCGGCGCTGCTAGCACTCGTGGGCACGATCGCGGCGTACGAGACGCAGGCCTTTCGCGCACCCGAGCTCACGCCGGAGCAGCAGCAGGATCTCGAGCAGAACTTCAGCCTCTCTGTGAGCAAGCTCAAGGGTCCATATACCGAGAACATCTGCGTCTGCCCGGGTGGATCGAAGAAGCCGATCCGGGGCCCGAGCGGCGCCCTTGGCGCGGGCTGCCCGAAGCCGATCTTCTGCGCGGCCTACCGTGCGCCCTGGGCCGAGGGCCTCGCGAAGCAGCGCCTCTACCTCGGCAACATCTTCTCGCGCGACGTCTACGAGTGGGGCAGCTACCCGGATCACAACGATCTCGTCCGTGGCTACATCCTCGAGAAGTACTTCACCGAGACGAACCCCCAGCACAAGCTGTCGCAGCTGCGGGCCTTCCGCGGGCTCGCCAGTGCGGAGGAGGTGGCGCCGGCGCAGGAGAAGTTCTTCGAGCTCTACGAGGCGGCGCCGGAGTTCGATCCCGCCCAGCACTTCTTGCTGGCCTACGAGCTGCAGAAGCGTTTCTTCCTGCGCAGCGACGTTGCCCAGGTGCAGCAGCTCCGGGCGGCGGCCACCCGCGTCGAAGGCATGGACCCGCGCTTCAAGCCGCTGAAGGATTCCATCCACAACCAGCTCTCCGCCGGCCTCCTGCCGGGCCTCGCGGCCTACCGGGACAAACTTCCGCAGGGAACGGAACGGACTGAGATCCAGGGCCTGATCGACCAGATCCAGAAGCTGACGGAGATCGATGAGAAGGCGGTGGCGCCCGATCTCGCCTCGATCGAAGACCAGGGCCTTCGCACGAAGCTCCAGGCGCTCGTGCCTGCGCCCGACGCGGACTCCGTGGAAGCGATTTCTTCCCTGGGCCAGCTCATGGTCGAGGCGCGTCAGGCCTTCGAATCGAAGAAGGTTTCGCCCGGAGACGCGCGCAAGCTGATCGATCTCGAGATCCTCACGGCGAACGTGCTTCAGAAGCGCGGCAACGCGATCCTCGAGTTGGGCAAGGGCCTGACGGTCAAGCAGCAGCTGCAGTTGCTTACAGCGCTCACCGACGCCACATACGGTGTGGGCCTCCTGAACGACCGCGAGCGCGAGGCGGCGCTCGCCACGCTGCAGCAGCTGCAGGCGAACCCGAATCCCCCCCGCGACCAGTTCAAGGCGCGGCTCGCCCAAGCCGAGCGCGTGGTGGAGTGGGCCCAGGCGAACGCCACGCTCCCCTTCGCGGAGGTGTGGGCGCCCTGGACCTACGTCCTGCCGCAGGTCGCGGGGATCGGCGACGACATCCTGCGCGGCTCGCCGCTCTTGCTCTACGCCCAGGTGGCGCGCAAGATCGACGACTACGCGTCCGGCAACCAGCGCGTGCAGCATGAGTTCTTCGGCAAGGCGCTCGACACGGACGTGCGCGCGCTCAACGCCGGCCTCGTCCTCGGCCGCCTGCGGGTGAACCCGAAGGACGGCGCCTACACCCGCGACGAGATCGTGGCGCTCCCCGACACGCCGGCGGATCTCGAGCCGGCCGCCGGAATCCTGACGCGCGGCGAGGGCAACGTGCTCTCTTACGTGCAGCTCCTGGCGCGCGCCCTCGGCATCCCGAACGTGGTCCTTGGCCCGAGCGCCTACGAGCTCGTGAAGCCCTACGACGGGAAGCAGGTCTTCTTCATCGCCACGCCGGGTGGCCGCGTGATCATCAAGGAAGCCTCCGCTATGACGGACCAGGATCGCCTAGTGCTCGAGGAGTACACGCGCAACGACCAGCGCACGGGCGACGGCTCCCTCGAAGTCACGGGCGCGAAGCTCCACATCGACAAGGCCAAGATCGATCTCGGGCCGAAGCTCCCGATCCCGCTGACGCAGGTGCGCCGGAAGGATTCGGGCCGCATGTGCGGACCGAAGGCGGCCTATCTCGGCGAGCTCAAATCGATCTTCCCGGATCACGTGTCGCGCGGAATCGTGGTGCCCTTCGGCGCCTACTACGACCACTACCAGCGCGCGCCGGTCGCGATCCCGGACAAGCTCCGCGGCCAGAACATCGCCACGGCAGGCGAGCCGCTGCCGAAGTTCGTGGAGCGCACGTACGCGGAGTTCTTCGGCAAGATGATCCCGGAGAAGAAGAGCGACAAGGAGCTGACGGCCTGGATCGCGCCCCGGCTCGACATCATGCGCTACTCGATCGAGGCCGCTCCGCTCTCGCCGGAGCTGACGGAAGGCATCAAGAACGGCCTCGACCATGCGGGGCTCCTGCTGCCGGAGAATAAAACCCAGACGGTCGGCTGCTTCGTGCGCAGCGACACCAACGTCGAGGACCTCGAGAACTTCAACGGCGCCGGTCTGAATCTCACGGTCTTCAACCGCAAGTCGCTCAAGGATATCGGCGAGTCGCTGAAGGAGGTGTGGGCGTCCCCCTTCGAGTTGCGCTCCTTCTCCTGGCGCCAGACGCTGATTGACGAGCCGCTCTGGGTGCTGCCTTCGGTCGTGATCCTGGAATCCGTCCCGGACGACAAGTCGGGTGTCCTCGTCACAGGCGACATCTACGAGGGGAAGCCCGGCCTGATGACGATCGCCACGTCTGAGGGCGTGGGCGGCGCCGTGGACGGCACGTCCGCAGAGACGCTGCTCTGGTCGCCGGACGGCATCCAGATCATCACGCTCTTCAAGTCGCCCTGGCGCAACAAGCTCCTGCCCGGCGGCGGCAGCGCGGTGGTGCCCGCGAGCGGCAGCGCCACGGTGCTCGAACGCGAGGAGATCGAGCAGCTGGTGGCGGCGGGCAAGACTATCAGCGAGAAGCTCGAGCTCACGCGAGACGCGGCCTCCCGGCCGCGTCCGTGGGACATCGAGTTCGGCTTCCAGAAGGGAAAACTCTGGCTGTTTCAGTGCCGTCCCTTCATTGGCAACGACTCGCTCAAGAACGTCCCGGCCCTGGCGTCGCTCGAAGGGAAGTCCGCGGCGGCATCCTCGTCGACGCTCTCGCTCTCGGAGGTCCTGAAATGATCCCGGCTGCGCTGCGGCTCTCGCTCCTGGCGACGATCTATTTCGCTGTTGGTTTCCCCGTCGCTCATGCTGCGCTCGATCTCCCAGCCGACAAGACCTGGGACGGAAGCGAGCCGCCCCAGGGCGTCTACTTCTACTGGTACGGGCCCTCGTTCTATACGGGCTTCGCCCCGCGGACGCAGGATCCGAGCCGGCCCCACATCGAGCTCTCGCGTGGCAACCAGGTGCGCGTGACGATCCCGCTCGGGGAGCAGGAACTCGACTCGTACCTCCCAGACCTGGTTGCACGCTACAAGATCTACCAAGAGCTGATCGACAAAAAGGTCATCAACCTCACGACCAACAACGAGTATGAACGCTTCGTCGAGAGCCTGAAGAAATACGACGTCGAGAAGATCGTCGAGAGCAAGGCGAGCCTCGGCCCCGATGCCTACCGCCAGAAGACCATCGAGATCCTGTCGGCCTTGAATCCCGACCGGATCATCCACGTGAACTACCCGATTGACGGCCTGGCCGTGAACTGGCACAAGGCGCTCATCGCCGCCGACCTCTCGAAGCAGGAAGTCAAGCTCGACGCCGCGAACTCGGTGCTGCCCGGGCGGATCGACCTGTATGAACTGGATTCAGAAAAAGAGACGACACTCTCGAAGGCGGCCGAACTCGCGCGGACGAGCCGGCCCGATGTCCAGGCCTTCAAGGACGCAACCGCGGGCTTCATCGAGCAGGCGTCGAGAGGCCACTATCCGGTGCGCAGCGGAAGGGTCGACGCTCTCGAATTCTCGACCATCTACCCGGCCGGCACGATCGAGCGGACGACCACCTACAAGGGCGAGACGCTCCCCTTCTTCGGGGTCACGGGAATCTGGCCGCTCATCCGGCGCACCACCGGCCGCGGCATCACCGGCATGGTCGACTACCTCTCCCCAAACCCCGGATACGGCTTCATCACCATGTTCCCGTACCAGTTCGCGGGCGGGATCACCTACAACGCCTTCCACAACGCGGGCGTCCGCTGCCAGCTCAACTCGACGCCCTTCCTCCCAAGCCAGTGGCGGAAGGTCCCGAGCGAGCGCGATCCCTCGAAGAACTACCAGAATCTATGGATCGCAAGCCGTGCGCCCACCTCCCACGGCTGCACGCGTCTCGGCTCTGGCCACATGAGCGAGTTCCGCCAGGTGATGCCCACTAGCAGCGACGATCTCGTGAAGGTGCCCACCTACCGCAACGAGCCCTTCTGCTACGACGTCTTCGATTTCAACGCTGACGGGCATCCGCACGTGATGGGCGTTCAGTACTACCTGGCCTTCCGCAGCACCAACGACCACGTGCCGATCGCTACTTACGTCACCAATCAACGGGAGCCCTTCTACAAGTGGCTCTATGGCGACAACGTGAACCTCGGCCCGGTGGGCTCCACCACCCTCAAGTCGGTGCCGGTCTGCAAGTTCGTGGGCAGAAAGGCGGTCGAGGGCGACACGCTCGCCAACGTGCCGCTCTTCGAAGCCAAGTGGGCGCCCGAGACGATCCAGTTCTATGACATCAAGGGGGTGGCGCCGGACAGCCCGCCGGGCTTTGAGTTCAACCGCGAGCTCCGCAAGGTGGGCCACGGACACCAGACGGACCGGGCCCGACTCCTCCTCAAGTAGGCCTTCGCTGAGGTCTTCGGCCAGTAGACGCAGGCAGTGAACACGCTGAGGCGGTCGCAGCGGCGGCATTCGTTAACCCCTGTGTGTACGGCGCAAGCATCAGTGACGCTGGCGCGCCGAGGCGAGCCATGAGCCGCCGGAAGTTGGCCCGCTCCCAAGCCTAGTCGACAAAGTGCGCGCCCCAGGTTTTTGGGCGTCACTGCGAGAGTTCGGGCTCTTCGAATAGGCCAGCCCGTGGTAGGCCCCCAGGCTCGCGCAGAATGGAACTCCTCCGCTTGGTCGCAGTCGGCGCGACGCCGACCCATTCAGCGGTGTCGGTGGGCTATGCGGACCCTCGCCGCGTCCGAAGCTATGCTGAGGTGGTGGCGGCCCCCTTTTTGGCGGAGAGCCGTGGCAGCAAGAGGACGCTTTCTACATCCGGCAGGACACTGACTTTACGTCAGTGCCCTGTCGGTGGTCGGTGAGGCGCCGAAAGACAACCGCGCCTGAACGAAGATCATGTAGGATGCTCAAAGAAAAGGATCATCTTCGGCGTCCCTTCGCAACCTTATCAGGCCGGAACGCTCGCCTGCAGCCCTTCGTGGCGACGTGTGCTGGCGGGTGTGGCGGGCCCGAACGTGGGATCTCTCGAGGTGCTGAGATGCGTTTTTCGCTCGCCGTGATCGTATTCATGCTGTTCGGCGGTACGACACGCGGAGGCGGCTCTTGACTGAGGCGCTTATCTGGGGAAGAGGCAATGAAGGCAATGATCTGGTGCGGAACTTGCTCCTTGTTCTACGCATTATAGTAATCGAGAGGTCAGATCGCAGCGTGATATAGAACGCAATGGCTCGGGGCACCATCACTATGGACTCTGGATATGTGTCTGCTCTCGCTGCATTGGCCGGATCGGTCATCGGCGGCATGACGTCTTTGGCGGCATCGTGATTGAGCCAGCACACCCAAGTCAGGGCGCAGCAGATTGCAAACGATAAGACGCGGCTGCAAACCCTATATGCAGAGTTTATTGACGAGGCGGCGAATGATTGCCGAAACCTATCTGGCGCCCAACCGGACGATTGGCGATTTGCGGGACATGATGCTCGGTAAAGGGATGGATCCCCTCCGGGTATTTAGCGAAGCATGCCGGGAAGAGTTACAGAGGTTTGGATCCGCATAGGAGCGCAAGGTCGCGCGATCAAAGATCGCCGGGCGATCAGCTCCTTGCCCGTCCCCGTCTCGCCGCGGATCAGCACGGTCGACTCGGTCGGGGCAACGGTCTCCACCAGCTTCAGCACGTGCTTGAGCGCCGACGCGTCGCCGATGATCTCCTCGAAGCTGTGCTCGGTACGGATCTCTTCCTTAAGCTCCGCCGCGATCTTGTCCTTGAGCTCCGTTATCTCCTGGTGCGCCAGGGAGTTCTTGACCACGAACGCGACCTGGTTCGCGACTGCGGCAAGGAGCTCGGCGTCTTCGGCAGTGAAGGGCTGCTGCCGAGCCGGGCGACGCCCAGTACCCCGAGCCGCTGGCCACGGACCGTCATGGGCGCGCAGCATACCGTGGGACAGGCGCTTGAAATCCGCTCGCTCGAATCACATTTGGCTTGCCTTCGCAAACGCCATACCTGCAGGTGGTCCCCCCAAGGTACACAGGTGCCCTCCCGATCAGGGCCTCTGCGCGGACGCACGATCGCAGGCTCTTTGAAGGCCTTCCGCTCATCGTCATAGACAACCCCCAATGCGCAAAATCTTCGTGGAGAGCGGAAAGCGGATTTCGAGGTCGATGTTCGACGCGACGACGGGCTGCTGGGTCTGCCACGATACTGCGCCCCGCAACGTCCTGTGACGGCGTTCGTGATGAGCCATCCTACCGCGTAGTTGAGAGCCTACCGCTTGCATCCCGCACGCTCGGTCTTGGGCTGCGCTGCGGGTCTTTCCCTACACAAGGGTGCCGGTCACGCTCGGCATTGGAAACCGCAGTTCGACAGATTTGACGAGCCATCGTCGGCGACGGCATCCACGAGTGCAAGTCGTGCGGGCGATTTGTACTGTGCCTATGTGCCTGTGCACGTCAAGCATGCAGTGCTTTGTGCCAATATGTTACGACCGCTGGGGCGCGCCCAATGGCTAGACCGGAGGCATGGTGCTTGCACGAACGTGATCGTGTCGCCAGCACGGAATTTGCCTCGAATTGGAGTGCGACGACTCGGCCTATTTCGATGGTCCGAGAAGAGCACGATAGTGAGAGATCGAGAGCTAGATCTAGCGAAGGAGGGGGCGTCGGGAAGTGCCGGCCGCTCTCTGAATCCAAACACG
>DATFYN010000004.1:0-13501 GCA_035315025.1 Myxococcota bacterium | reverse complement strand
TCGATACCGTGAAGCAGGCGGAGGTCTTTGCGACGATCCGCGAGGCCTACGGCATCCCACGCGACGACAAGCTCCGCCTGCGTGACTTCCCAACCCTCGCGCACGTGATCCGCTTTGTTCGCGACCGGCGGCCCGATCTCGGACCCGAGCCTGCCCGCGTGGACGAAGAGGCGCGCGCGGGCAAAGCGCAACCCGAGCCGCCAGCCCTCCGCGGCTTCGCGGCCGCCGAGCGCGTCCCGCGGCGCGTGCCGATCACGGCGGTGCGCCCACCCTGCCGCGTGTGCGGCGAGAGCTCCATCGTACTCGGTGCAGGTGCGCGGGTTCTTGTGGCATGCGACCACAGCGGAGTCGCCGAAGCGCTCATGGGTCAGCTTGCGACCCGAGGCGTGAGCTCCCTCGCGGTGCGTCTCGGCGAAGACGATACCGACTTCGACGCCCAGCTGCGCCAGCTCCAGCACGAAGGACGCGTGGACGGTGTCTACTGGCTGCCAGGCCTCGACCCCGTGGGCGAGCTCCGAGCACTCGACCTCGCTGCCTGGCGGAGCGCGCTCCACGCGCGGGTGAAGCGGCTCTACACCACGCTGCGAATACTCTACGACTCCGTCGCTACACCCGGGCATTTCGTCATCGCTGCCACGCGCCTCGGCGGGCAGCACGGCTACGACGAAGCGGGAGCACTCGAGCCGTTCGGCGGTGCCATCACGGGCTTCGTTAAGGCTTTTGCGCGGGAGCGGCCCGACGCGCTCGTCAAGGCGGTGGACTTTGGTACGGAGCTCGATGCCACCGCCATTGCACAGGCGCTTATCGAGGAGACCCTTCATGACCCCGGAGTCGTCGAGGTCGGTCGCACGGGGGAACTGCGTTGCACGGTCGCGCTCGAAGACCGGCCCGTAGCCGACGGCCGCGCGGGTCTCGCGCTCGGCCGCAGTTCGGTCGTCGTGGTGACGGGAGCGGCTGGCAGCATCGTATCGGCGATCGTCGCCGACCTCGCCTCGGCCGCCGCGGGTGGCACGTTCCATCTGCTCGACCGAGTGCCCGAGCCTCGCCCAGATGACCCAGATTTGCCTCGCTTGGCTTCCGATCGCGAGTCGCTAAAACGCGAGCTCGTCGAGCGTCTTCGTACGCGCGGTGATCGGCCGACTCCCGCACTCGTGGAACGCGAGCTCGCCGCCCTCGAGCGCGCGAATGCTGCACTGGAGGCGATCCAGGCGGTGCGTGGCGCCGGCGGCGTTGCGCACTACCACGCCGTCGATCTCCTCGATGGGGAGGCCGTAGCCAAGGTAATGAACGAGGTGCGCGATTCCTGTGCGGGCGTCGACGTCGTCGTGCACGCGGCGGGCCTCGAGGCGAGCCACTTCCTGCGCGACAAGGAGCCCGAGGAGTTCGATCGCGTCTTCGACGTCAAGTGCGATGGCTGGTTTAATCTCAGCCGTGCCCTTGGAGACCATCCGGTGGGGGTCTTCGTCGCGTTCGGCTCCATCGCTGGACGCTTCGGGAATGCGGGACAGACTGACTACAGTGCGGCGAACGATCTCCTCGCGAAGTGTATCTCGGCGTTGCGGCGGAGCCGGCCGGAGAGCCGCGCGATCGTGCTCGACTGGACAGGATGGGCACGTATTGGGATGGCCTCTCGCGGCTCCATCCCGAAGCTACTCAAGCAAGCGGGGATTGAGCTACTCGAGCCGGGGGCCGGAATCCCGTGGCTCCGACGCGAGCTCGTGCAAGGTGGCGCGTCCGGCGAGGTACTGGTTGCGGGTGCTCTCGGCGTCCTGTCGCCCGAGCGTGCCCCAACGGCAACCCTCGATTCGAAGGCGCTCGAGCTGCGGGGAGGGGGACCGCTTCTCGCCGGATCCGTAGCGCGGCTGACGCCGGACGGCGTCACCCTCGCTACGCGCCTCGATCCCACCGAGCAGGCCTTCCTAAACGACCACCGCATCGACGGCACCGCTGTGCTGCCCGGCGTGATGGGTCTCGAGGGCTTCGCAGAAGTAGCTTCGCTTCTTGCACCGGACTGGCGCGTGGCGGCGCTTGACGACGTTCGGTTCCTGACTCCGTTCAAGTTCTACCGCGACGCGCCGCGCGAGCTCACCTTCCGCTGTACGGGACGGCCCAGCCATGACGGTCTGATTGCCGACTGCGAGCTCCTCGGAAAGCGTACGCTCGCGGATCGGGCCGGGCAATCGACGTCCCGTCATTTCGCCGGTCGTGTGCGGCTCCAGCGCGCTCTCGGCGCACCGGCTCGCATGGGGGTACCCAGTCCTCCCTCCGGACCGGTCGTCGAAGCTTCGGATCTCTATCGCCTCTACTTCCACGGCCCGGCCTACCGCGTTCTGGACCGGACCTGGCGGGACGGGCCCGCCGCGGTCGCTCTTCTGACCCGCGAGTTGCCTCCGAACCATGCACCGGCCGACCTCCCGTTGCGTGCGGCGCCGCGTCTTGTCGAAGCCTGCTTCCAAACCGCGGGCGTATGGGAGATGGGTGTGCTTGGCCGGTTTGGGCTGCCGCAGCAGGTGGAGAGCATCGTCTTTCACCTGCCGCCCGAGGCAGCGACGGGCTGGCTTTTCGCAATAGCGACACCGGGTCCTGACGGCCAGACATTCGGCGCCTGGATCGTCGACGCGAGTGGACACGTTCTCGTCCGCCTGCGCGGTTACCGCACGGTGGAGGTTCCAGGTGCTCTCGACGCAGCGCTCCTCGCACCGTTGCAGGCCGCTATGGCGCCCGAGAGCCCACGGTGACGCCCGCCTTCCAGCGCATCGCGATCGTAAACCGCGGGGAGGCCGCCATGCGGTTGATCCACGCGGTCCACGAATGGAACTGCGAAACTGACGAGGGCCTGCGCACGATCGCGCTCTACACCGCCCCGGACCGTGACGCAATCTTTGTTCGCGAAGCGGACGAGGCCGTGGATCTCGGATCGCCGTTCTTCGTCGACCCGCGTGACGGTTGCCGCAAGAGTACTTACGTCGACTACTCCGGGCTCGAGCGAGCGTTGCGAGCGGCGCGCGCGGAGGCAGCATGGGTCGGCTGGGGCTTCGTGGCCGAGCACCCCGCATTCGCCGACCTGTGCGACCGGCTCGGCATCGTGTTCATAGGACCAGACGCGTCTGTGATGCGCCGCCTCGGCGACAAGATCACCGCGAAGCGACTCGCCGAGGGAGCGGGAGTGCCGGTCGTCCCGTGGAGCGGAGGCCCTCTCGCGAATGTCGAAGAGGCTCGCGCGGTCGCCCTGCGCCTGGGATACCCGCTGTTGGTGAAGGCCACTGCGGGGGGCGGCGGACGGGGAATCCGACGCGTGAGCTCGGAGGCCGAGCTCGGGCTCGCATTGGATGGGGCCCGCGAGGAAGCGCTCAAGGCGTTTGGCGATGGAACGCTCTTTTTGGAGACCCTCTTGACCGCCGCCCGCCACACGGAGGTGCAGATCGTCGGCGATCGGTACGGAACCGTGTGGGCCCTCGGAGTGCGCGACTGCACGGTGCAGCGCCACAACCAGAAGGTGCTCGAGGAGTCACCCTCTCCCGTCCTCACCCCGGACGAGGACCGGGCGCTTCGCGAGTCCGCGGTCCGACTGGGCCGACTCGCCGGGTATTCGGGAGCGGGCACGGTGGAATTCCTGTTCGATCCCGCGGAACGCAGCTTTGCTTTCATGGAGGTCAACGTGCGCCTTCAGGTCGAGCACCCCGTCACGGAGATGACGACCGGTGTCGACCTCGTGAAGCTCCAGCTCCATGTTGCACGTGGCGGACGCCTCGAAGGCGACGCGCCGTCGCCGTGGGGGCATGCGATCGAGGTGCGGCTCAACGCTGAAGACCCCGAGAACGACTTCGCTCCAGCGCCGGGAACAATTGATCTCTTCCGCCTGCCGACTGGCCCCGGGGTGCGCGTGGACACCGGCGTATGCGTAGGCCAGGTCGTGCCACCCGAGTTCGACTCGATGATCGCGAAGTTGATCGCGCACGGTCGCAATCGTGAAGAAGCGCTGGCTCGCCTGTCGCGGGCACTCGCGGATCTCGCAGTGGTGATCCGAGGTGGAATGACCAACCGAGCATTCCTGCTTTCGCTGCTCGGCCGCCGTGAGCTTCGGCGGTCGGAGACAGACGTGGGCTGGCTCGATCGCATCGCCGCGAGCGGAGACCATGTGCCCCGGGAACACGCGGAGGTCGCGCTCCTGCAGGCCGCAATCGGTGCCTACGACGCGGAGCACGCGGTCGAGCTCGCGCGCTTTCTCTCGTCCGCTGCCCGCGGTCGTCCTCAGGTGCGCGCAGAAGAAGGTTACACTGTCGAGCTTCGATATCGCGGCCGCGCCTACAAGCTGAGCGTCCAGAAGACCGGCCCCTCCACATATCGGGTTCAGACCCCAGGCCCACTCATCCGGGCGCACGTCGAGCAGCACTCCTCGCACGAGTTTATTCTCCGTATCGACGGCCGCGTCCATCGCGTCGTGTACGCCGCCCATGGTCCAGACGTCCTGGTCGAGGTAGACACGGTTTCCCACCGCATCACGCGGGACGAGGGAGGCCTTGTACGCGCACCCGCTCCGGCCGTCGTCCTCGCGCTGGTCGCGCGGCCCGGCGACGCGGTCGTGGCCGGAGACCGCTTGGTCGTGCTCGAGGCGATGAAGACGGAGATGGCGGTCGTCGCGCCTTTCCCTGGCCGGGTCCGGCAGGTCCTGGTCGCCGCCGGCGCACAGGTCGATGGGGGTGCGCCCCTGGTGCTCCTGGCCCCCGAGGAAGAGCGGTCGAGCCTGCCGCTCACGGAGAGCCTCGACTTCGCGCGCCACATCGGATCGGAGCTTCCGCGCGCGGGCCGTCGGCTTGATGCCGTCGTTGCCGACACCCGCCACCTCCTCCTCGGCTTCGACGGAGACGCATCCGACGCGCAGCGGCTCGCGGAGGAATGGGCGGCTGCGGTTCGCGACGGAGGTTCGGACGACCAAGCACTCTCAGCAGCCTGCGAGGAGGAGTGCCTGCGAATCTTTGCCGACCTCGAGGCGCTCTTCACGCGGCAGCCTGGCCGCGCCACACCCGACGCGCCGGATGGCCGCAGCGCGGAGGGATACCTCTTCTCTTACCTGCGTTCACTCGAGGCCCGAGGGCGCGCACTTCCCGCGCGCTTTATGGCCTCACTGGAGTGTTTGCTTCGACACTATGGCGTAACGAGCCTCGAGCCCTCTCCGGGACTCGAGGAGAGCCTCTTCCGGATCTGTCGCGCGCACCGCCGCGTCGCCGGGCACGCCCCCGTCCTGCTCTCCATTCTCGAGCGACGCCTCGGAGGCTCGGGGCCTGTGGCGCCGCAGGCCGCAGACGGCCTCCGGGAGCTCCTCGATCGCTTCGTGACGGTCACCCATCGCAGCGAGCCCGCGCTCGCCGATCTTGCCCGCGAGCTTCGGCACAGGAGCTTTGACCGCCCCATTTTCGAGCAGGCCCGCCACCGCGTCTATGCCTCGGCCGAGGCGCAGCTCGACTATCTGGCGCGCTATCCCTCGTCGCCTGATCGCGACGAGCGAATCCACGCACTGGTGGAGTGCCCGCAGCCTCTGGTGAGCCTCCTGGCGGGGCGGTTCCAAGACTCATCGTCTTCGGAGCGCGCACTGATGCTCGAGGTCCTGCTCAGGCGCTACTACCGGCTTCGCGACTTGTGCGCCGTGCGCCAGGAACGCCTGCAGGATGACGTCTACGTGCTCGCCGAGTACGAATACGAGGGATCCCGCGTCCACGTGGTCACAGTCTATGCGCTATACAACGATCTCCGAAACGCCGCACTGCGCATGCTACCGCTGATCGCTCAATTGCCCGCGGATCACCCAGTGGTGGTTGACCTCTTCAGCTGGCGTGTTGGCTCTGGCACCACGGCAGAAGAGATCCAGCGCGAGCTCCACGCCCTGATGAACGAGCTTCCGTTCCCGCGGCCGCTATACCGCGTGTGCTTTGCTGTGGCCGGTCCGGGTCGGGGACGCGGCATGGGCGGAATGCTGCACTTTACCTACCGGCACCTCGACGGGGCCTACGCTGAGGACGCGTTCTTGCGTGGGCTCCATCCGATGATGGCCGAACGGCTGCATCTGTGGCGGCTCGCCAACTTCGAGACCCGGCGCTTATCGTCAGCAGAAGACGTCTATGTCCTGCACGCCGTCGCGCGCACCAATCCACGGGATGAGCGCCTCTTCGCCGTCGCTGAGGTCCGCGACCTCACGCCTGTGAGAGACACGGGTGGGCACATCGTTCGCCTGCCTGACCTAGAGCGGATGCTCCTCGAAACGTTGGCTGGTATTAGGAATTACCAGTCACGCCTCGCTACACGGCGGCGGCTGCACTGGAACCGGGTCTTCCTCTACGTCTGGCCGCCCCTCGAGTGCGGCTCCCAGCCGCTCATCGATACCGTGCGGCGCCTCTCCTCCGAGATGGAGGACCTTGGCCTCGAGAAGGTGGTGCTCGCCGTCAAGATGCGGGAGGCGGCGGATGGTGAGCTCCACGCGAGGCGAATCGAGTTAGATGACCCGGCAAGCACTTTCGCCACTGTTAGCTTCCGCCCCCCGGCCACGGAGCCCCTCGAGCCGCTCTCGGATTACACGCAAAAGGTGGTGGCGATGCGACAGCGGGGCCTCGTATACCCTTATGAGTTAATCCGCATGCTGACGCCACCCCGCGAAGCGGCACAGCGCGAACTTCCGCCCGGTGACTTCACCGAATACGACTTGGACAAAGCGGATCGGCTCCAGCAAGTGGAGCGCCCACCGGGTCGCAATGTCGCCAACCTCGTGATCGGCGTGATGCGCAACTTCACCGACCGTCACCCCGATGGAATGACACGCGTTCTGATCGCGAGCGATCCTAGCCGCGACATGGGTGCTCTCGCAGAGCCCGAGTGCCGGCGCATTGTTGCTGCTCTCGGCCTGGCGCGACATCTTCAGGTACCTGTCGATTGGTTCGCGGTCTCCTCGGGTGCACGTATTGCGATGGACACGGGGACCGAAACCATGGATTGGACCGCGCGTGTCCTGCGCGCAGTGATCGAGTTCACGCAGGCCGGGGGCGAAGTCAACGTCGTCGTCGCAGGCATCAACGTCGGCGCGCAGTCCTACTGGAATGCGGAGGCGACAATGCTGATGCATACGCGAGGCATCCTCGTGATGACCGCCGATGCATCTATGGTGCTGACGGGAAAGCGCGCACTCGACTACTCCGGTGGTGTCTCGGCCGAGGACCATCTGGGGATCGGCGGTTTCGACCGCATCATGGGCCCGAACGGTGAGGCCCAATATCGCGCACGGGATGTCGCAGAAGCCAGTCGCATCCTGCTCCGCCATCACGCCTTCGCGTATGTCGCGCCGGGCGAGCGCTTCCCGCGACGGGCGATGACCTCGGATCCGTACGATCGGGACGTGAGGAGCTACCCGCACGGCCCGGGTGACTTCGCCACAGTCGGTGAGATTTTCGCCGACGAAACCAATCCCGGTCGGCGCAAGCCCTTCGATATCCGCCGCGTCATGGCGGCTGCGGTCGACCGCGACCATTCTCCGCTCGAGCGTTGGCCCGCCATGCTCGGAGCAGAGACCGCTGTAGTCTGGGATGCCCGCCTCGGGGGCCACTCTGTCTGTCTCATCGGCATTGAGTCGCATCCTCTGCCGCGCCTCGGCTTCGTGCCGGCGGACGGGCCGGACCAGTGGACGGCGGGCACGCTCTTCCCGCTCTCCTCGAAGAAAGTGGTGCGCGCGATCTCCGGGGCAAGCGGACGCCGTCCCGTTGTTGTACTCGCCAACCTCTCGGGATTTGACGGCTCCCCCGAATCGCTGAGAGAGCTCCAACTCGAGTACGGTGCGGAGATCGGTCGGGCGGTGGTAAACTTCCGCGGACCGATCGTGTTTTGCGTCGTCTCCCGCTACCACGGCGGCGCGTACGTGGTCTTCTCGAAGGCACTCAATCAGGGGATCGAAGTCGCAGCGATCGAGGGTGCTCGTGCCTCGGTGATTGGCGGCGCCCCCGCCGCCGCTGTCGTGTTCACTGCCGAAGTCGACGCGCGCACGAGCGCGGACCCGAGAATCACCGCTACCGACCAGGAGATCGCGGACGCGCAGGAGCTCAACCGAAGTCGCCTCCGCACGAGGCGCACCGAGCTGCATCGTGCCATCCGGGCGGAGAAGCTCGCAGAGCTCGCCGACGAGTTCGATCGCGTGCACAGCATTGCGCGGGCGCTTTCGGTCGGTTCCCTTGATCGGATTCTGCCTGGAGCCCAGCTCCGACCCTACCTTATCGATGCAGTCGGGCGTGGCATCGAGCGGGAGGAGCCCCCTGCATGAGCGTGCTCTACTGCCTCACCACCCACGCCGACGTTCCGGCGGGCGACGCGTGGCTCGCAGCCGGGGAGCACGCACGGCTCGCGGCCATGCCCGTCCCCAAGCGCCGCGCCGACTTTCGGCTTGGTCGATTCGCGGCGAAGCGTGCGCTGGCGCTGCTGCTGCGTGACCCTCGACCGCTCTCCCAGTTCGAGATCCGTGCCGCCGATGACGGCGCACCCGAGGCGTGGGTGGACGGCTCCCCGCTCCCCATTGCACTCTCACTCAGCCACAGCGGGGGTCTCGCTCTCTGCGCGTTCGCGCCTGGAGGATCAAAGGTTGGATGTGACATCGAGGGCATCGAGCCGCGCAGCGCGAGCTTCGTGGCGGATTGCTTGACTACAGAGGAGCGGGCCGCCGTAGACAGCGCTGCAGCTGAGGCCCGGCAGGAGCTCGTGTCCGTCTTCTGGAGCGCCAAGGAGAGCTCGTTGAAGGCACTCCGTACCGGGCTGCGCCGCGACGTCCGGTCGGTAACGGTACGCCTTGCATCCTCCGCGTACGCGGACAGCTGGCGCCGGATGGCCCTTCTGTGCGCGTCCGACCCGGAACTCGGCGCCAACGCAGACGTACGGCTCGCGGGCTATTGGCGACGGCTTCCACAGGTGGTGGCGACCGTCGCGTGCGAGCTGAGCCAGCTCGAACCGGTCGAGCTGGTGTTCGACAACGATTCCACGTCGCGCGTATAGTCCTTCGGCTAAAAGAGGGGATTCTCGTTCGCAATTGCTGATCCGGCATTGCCATCGTTTGGACGTGGAGGCGATGTCAGTCGTCTGGAACGACGTTCCATAGGCCCCGATCGCTAGGAACCATCAGGGACCCGGCTTCTGTAAGGTCTTGATGTACTCCATGACGTCTCGAATCTGTTGCGGAGAGAGCGCCGTCTGCCACTCAATCATGTAGTCCGAGCCGTGGAAAGACTTCGCGGCCCCTACACGAGAATCCGCTGGACGACCAGCTCCGCGTAGAGTTCCGAATCCTGAGCGATATACGGATCGAGTCGAGGTCTCGGAGCGCCTGCGGGGACCAGAGGATCCGGGTCACCGGCTGAAGCGCCGTTGGACCTCATCGTGGGGAATGCCCTTTCCCGCGTCGAGCTCCTCCAAATCCGCGTCGATCTTTGCAAGTAAGACGAGGCGTTCGATGGCGTCATCAACTGAGGCATCCGGAGGCAAGTCCCGCAGTGCTTCGAAGATTCGGTCGCGGGTGGTTTGAGCCGGCATGGTTCGAAGAGTAGCAGCCGCCCAGCGTCAAGCTGCCCATTCCCATTCAGGCTGCACACCCGCTGCGTGCAGACTACGAACGGATGCTCGACCAGAGCATTCGTCCGAATCTGGCCAAGCTTACGGTGGCACGAAAAATCGCTGCGATCGTGCTGGTTCTCTTCCGCTGAGCCCCGTCAGGTACAGTCGACACATCTCTGTGATACTCTCTGCCAGGAACGGTACGAGCGGCCGCACGGAATGGATCTCAGGGCGTCCCACGGGCCAACCCAGGTAGCTGAGCCCCCGGGCCACGAGGAGATCCGGCAGCGACGCGAGTTCGTGCTCCGGGAAGGACCGGACTCTGCGGTAGCCCTCGAGATAGCCGGCGAGCCCCACGTCGAATCCCCCGGAGATCTGGAGCGAGAAGATCGACGTCGCGAGCTCGAAGCCGACCCACGACCGGCCGCAGTCGTCGAAGTCGATGATGCGCGTCACCGCGCCGTCCACCAAGATGTTGTCCGGGACGAGGTCGCCGTGGATTAAGGCGTCGGCGGGACCGAGCAGGGCGAGGCGCTCCCGCACGCGGTCGCGGGCAGAGAGGACAATCGGGCGCTGTGCGTTCGTGAGCGCGTCGAGCTCCCAGAAGCGGCCGAAGGTCGGATCGTCCCCGACGAGGGTCTCCACATCCCACGACGGGCGGGAAAACGGCTCGGGGCGCTTCCAGCTTGCGGCGTGGGCATGCATACGCGCAGCGAGCTCTCCGACGGCGAGGTAGAGGGCGCGCACCGCGTCGTCTGCGCCGGCAACGCCGGCCTCCAGGGTGCCGGGGGGGTGGCCGTCCACCCAGGCCATAAGGTCGCACTGGCGCGCCTCGGGCACGCTGTCGACCGCGACGGTTGTCAGCACGTCGCCCGCGCGCGTGTCGATCACCGTTGGGGTCGGGATGCCGGCGGCGTCGAGGGCACGCATCCATGCGACCTCCGAGCGGATGTCCCCATCGCTGCGGTAGCGCGGTCGATGCACGCGCAGGACGGCCCGCGCTCCGTCGGATGCCGTGACGGCGAAGATCGCGTTCTCGCGGTACTTGAGGAGCGCGACCTGCGGCGACGGAAGAGCCCAGGCGGAGAGCGCACGCGACGCGAGACGCGAGAGGCGCGCGACCTGCTCGTCCTGCTCTAGCGCGGCGAAGTCCACCTACGCGGCGCCTCCCGCCTCGACGTCCGTGAGCGCGGCCTCGAGGCGCTCGAGTAGCTTTTCGCAATACGCGTCGTCAGCGAGGAGGCCGACCTTCCACTGCAGGACCGAGGGTGCGAAGCCTGAGAACATCGCCCACACGCCGCGGTCGTAGAGCGCGCGGGAGAGCCGGATCGCGCCGCCGTCGACGCCGGTCTCGAGGCCTATGACGAGCCCCTTCTGCCGGATGCCCGTCAGGTACGGGTGGCGGGCGCGCAGCTCCTCGAGACCTTTGGCGAGGCGCTTCGCGGTACTCCGCGCGCCCGCGAGCACCTCCGGCCGCGAGCAGATCTCGAGCACACGCTTCGCGACGCGGCAGCCGGGCTCCGCGCCACCGAACGTGGAGACGTAGCCCCAGCCCTGCTCCTCCAGAAAGGCGCCGACGGACTTGGTCATCGTCACAGCTGCCATAGGATACAGCCCGCCCGAGAGCCCCTTGCCCGTGACGAGGAGATCCGGCTCCACGCCCCACGCCTCGATGCCCCACAGCCAGCCCGTGCGACCGAGCCCCGTCTGCACCTCATCGGCGACGTAGAGCGTGCCCGTGCGCTCGCAGAGCGCCTTCACGCCCGGCAGGTAGCCGTCGCTCGGCACCGGGAAGCCGTAGGTCGCGGGGATCGTCTCCATGAGCACGCACGCCACGTCGCGGCTGGCGAGGGCGCTCTCCATCGCGGAGAGATCGTCGAACGGGACGGTGACGAACTCCGCGGGGTAGTCTGCATGGAAGTAGCGCGCCATGTCGGGGCGGCCGGCAGCGGCGCTCAAACCTGTGCGGCCGTGGTAGGCCGCCTCGAGTGACACGACCTTGCGGCGACCGGTGGCGTGGCGCGCGATTCGCAGTGCCAGGTCGTTCGCCTCGCTGCCCGACGGCACAAATACGCTGTAGTGGAGAGCGCCCGGCGTACAGTGCGCGAAGGCCTCGGCCAGCTCGGCGCGGGCCTCGGAGGGGAAGTGGTGGTTGCCGATGTCGAGCTCGTCGAAAGACCGCTGCAGCAGCTCCACCAGCTCTGGATGGCGGTGACCCAGGTTGTACGTGCCCCCGTTCAGGTGCACGTCAAGAAGTTCGCGGCCATCGAGATCCCAGATCCGGTAGCCCTCGCGACGGCCGATCACGAGGGGCACGCCCAGTTGCTCCCACGCCGCCACGCGAGCCGGCATAAGGTACTCGCGGGAGAGCGCGACTACACGCTGCTTCCGCTCGGAGCAGGAAGTCGGCGGACAGCTCATGAGACTCTCCTCGTCGAGGGAATGGTGCATTGTACCCGGCGCACGGCGCATCGGGCGAACGGCTGCGCCGCTGCCGAAGCCGGCCTCAGGCACCTCGATGATTTCCCCTGCCCTTACGGCCTTTCTTGCCGCGCTCCGATCTTTTCTCGGCCCCGAGCCGCGCTCCATGCTGAGGTGCTCGCCCTTCGCCACCAGATCCTCGTGCCTCCAACGCCAGTGCGCCGGGAGGCGGGTCCACCAAACCGCCGATCGGGTGCTCTGGTTTTTGCTATCGCGCATTTGGCCGGGATGGCGTCACAAGGACTCATCTTCGTTCGCCCGGAGACCGTGATCCGCTGGCCCCGACAGGGCGTCCCCCTCTACTGGCGCTGGAAAAGTCGCTCGCGGTGGCTTGGACGACCACCGATTGAAGCGGAGATTCGTGATCTGATCGTTGAAATGCATCGCGCGAATCCCACCTGGAGCGCGCCCAGAGTCCACGGCGAGCTTCTAAAGCTCCGGCTTCACCCTCGCGCAGTCGACGGTTTCCAACTACCTGCCTCGCAATCGGAAACCGCCCTCCCAGGGCTGGCCGACGTTCTTGCGAAATCATCTTCGGGACGCGATTGCCATCGACTTCGCGGTGGTATCGACGGTCACCTTCGGGCTGCTCTACGTGTTCGTCGTGCTGAGCCTAGAGCGACGCAGGCTCCTCCATGTCCACGTGACCGCCCATCCGACGGCGGCGTGACCGCGCAGCCAATGGTCGAGGCGCTTCCCGAGGAGACGGCCCGCCCTTGTGAAGGATGCTCCTGAGCCCCGAAGTGTCCAAGCTCGAGCGATTGGGCGCGTCATCGCATTCCCTGAGGTGGGCGGACTTTCATCATCGATACGAGCGAATGGCGGCTTGAACGGTGACCGATGACATTCTCGGGAGCGACAAGACGTTCCGCACCCCCGTCGGGCTCACGTTCATCCCTTGGAACCGCAGCTCGTTGGCGACGCGCTGCTGGCCGTGCGTCGGAGGATCGAGCGAGTAGGCCAGGATCTTCTCCTCGACGGCGGGTTCGACCCGGTTCGGATGCGGCGCCTGCGGGCCGAGCCGCTTCTCGACGAGGCCCGCCACGCCGCTGACCTGGAAGGCGCGTCGCACCGCACCTCGTAGAAGGTGTCGCGATGATAGGCCATGAGGCGGCGAGCTGGAGCAGGCTGAGCTTGCGGCGGGTACTGCGAGAGAGGGCGGTTATCTTCGGTTCTTCTCGGTGCTTGCGGTTGGTCGTTCTTCTCCAAGCTACCCGAGAGGAGCCGCGTGACCGCCTTTCCAACGGATGTAGGGAAAGACGGACTCTGTTGGGGAAACACGGAACTACTTCAGGCAGTTACCGACGGCCGCGTCTACCGAAGCCGCTCCCTTCTCGAGGAGGCCGATCGGCGGCAGAGGGCATCTTTCTGCGTCCGACGAGGGGAGAGTTCCTGCCAATTGGCCCGTAACCGCGGCAGGGATCTACTCTTCTGCGACGATGCCGAC
>DATFYN010000003.1:0-3770 GCA_035315025.1 Myxococcota bacterium | reverse complement strand
TCAAAGCATCCGCAGCCGTGAAGCCCAAGGGGCGGCACCACAAACCGCACTGGCCGCTCCGAGGGGCCTTGCGCCCACGGAGCCATCGTGCTTCCGCAAGGTTCGCGTGAGCAGTCGATCGCAGAACGACTTTAGGAGGGGAGTGGCGGAACCGGTGACGCGGTGGTCAGGTCAACGTCAAAACGGCGATGATGAAAGCGAGAGTCAGACACATGATGGAAAAACCAGCATCTACTTGGTCGTTCGACCAAGGATGATTGACCGTACACTACTTGGGCAAGACGGTACCGCTCGGCCGCTACGCCACGCACGAATTCGCTGCGAAGGCAGCTGCGGTGTACTTCGCCAAGCACCAAGCGAGAAAGAAGCACGCGGCTTTGCGGCCCGCGAGCTCCGCTGCGGGCATGCTCTCCAAAAAATGAGTGGCGCGCCGACAGCGAACGCTTCAAGAGAGCAGATACCGCCGCAAGTGAAGCGGCATCGATAAAATCGGCTTACGCATCAGCCTCTAACCTAGGCGTAGCAATGGCCCGGTGGATAGAATGTACTCGCCAGAATTGCTGAGAGTCGAAGCGTCTGAGTGTCGCCGCGGGGCGATCGGTAAGAGCGCTCGTGTTGAAAGAACTTTGCTTGCGTTAGCAGAGAGGCTCGAATCCCAGGCGACGGCTCTCGAGGCGCGGGAGTCCGCTGACCGGCCGATAATGCGAACGCCCTCATAAATTCTGGTCCGAGGAGACCATCTATGAAACTGCGCCCATTGCAGGACCGCGTCCTGATTCGTCGTGTCGAGCCGGAGGCGAAAACCGCTGGCGGCATGCGCATTTGACCCTTCCCGGCTCTTCGCCGAGGAGCCAACTCGCGCCAAAGGCCATGACGCCTGCGCTTCCGCCTCCATTTCGAGCGGGAGGTGGCGCACCTCTCGCGCGACCGTCCACAGGGGTCGACAGTGAGCCGCCTGTACTGGCTTTTTAGGCGCTTGCTTGCGAGACCGAGCTAAGCCTGATGATAACACCCGGTATCTCGCTCAATGGCAAGCAGAGGTCCGGGTTGTCATCGAGAAGAGCGCTCATCGGCATACTGGAATCGCGAGCATCATTCGGATCCTGCACTATGGCGAGGCCGCCGGCCTGTTCGATAGCAATGAGCCCTTGTGTCCCGTCGCTACCGCCCCCGTCAGTATGATTCCGATTACGCGCGAGCCATATACGCTCGCCGCCGACCGGAAGAGTGGATCGGCGGCCGGCCTCGTGTGATTCTGCTTAGGACCTTGGTCCAGTCGAATGAAACCGATCGGGCCGACTGTCATGTGGTGGTCCGGAGGCGCCACGTAAATGCGGCCGCGCTCAATGCGCGTGCCATCTCTTCCGTGCTCGGCCGGAAGTGGGCCGGCTCTGGAAAGGACGTCAGGAAATAGGCTTGCGTGCGTAGGGCTGATGTGAAGCACGATGAGGAGCGTGGACTGCAGGTTGGGCGGCAAGGCGGCGACAATTCCTCTAAGGGCCTCGACGCCTCCCCGCGAAGCTCCAATGACCACAATGTCTCGTGGGGGTCCTGTCAGGCTTCCCGGAGGGCCTTCTCGATCGCTAGGCTCGGTTCTGACCATCCGGTCCCTGCTCTTTCTAAGCTGATATTCCCCGGACGTACGCCGTCATTCGTCAGTCTACTGGCGTTATTATACTGTGCTGTACCGGACCTGCTCACGAGCTATCGCCGATGCGCCCGATTAAGGCGTGACTCGGCCATCTCCGTCATCATGTTGCGAAATTCGTCCAGCTCGTAACCCGCGCTGCGCAGAACAGGCGCCATCACCTCGTCCGCCAGAAGGTCGTCGAGCGTTGCCCGGGAGCAGTAGCATTCGGCGCTCCTATGTTTATGAGCGATGGCGAGCCCCAGAGCGTCAAATTCGATATCGGTTTCGGGACAATCCTCGATCATTTAACACCCCCTGGCAGATACTGAAGTGCGGGCGCCCCCTCTGGAACGGAGCAAGTCGGGCCTGCTTCCTGCCGGTGATGGGCACAAGTTGAGGTTCCGCTAAACCTCAGTGGAACCTCAACTTTAGATTCCGAAAACAGTTAGCTGAAACCAGCTAGCTAGATGCCGCGTTGACCGACATAGCGTGCGCGCTCCGCTGCGACTTGGTCGGCAGTGTAAGCCGGTGCGTTTTCGTTGAACGAGGTCCAGCCGCTTTCTCCGTATGCCGCGCCACGAACGACTGGGTCAACCGACTTATAGCGTTGAAGGATTTCTCGGGCTGTCGATGCGCGAGCGTCATCGACTCGGACTGTGACGAGGGTTCCGCCGCGTCGCACGCCCTCGGCGTAAAATTGCGCGTCGCGTTCGGGGACGCCCGCCCCAGTAAGCGAGCCCACAAGTCCACCCGCCGCAGCACCCACGACTGCCCCTGTCGCCGCACCCGCGGCCGTCGCTACAAGCCAGCCCGCGGCCACAACCGGTCCAACACCCGGAATTGCTAATAGGCCGAGGCCAGTTAGAAGACCGCCGATGCCGCCCACTGCGGCTCCGATGCCAGCGCCCTTCCCGGCATCCTCGGCAGCGTGCGTCGGACGATCCTTGGTATATCGATTGTCGACGTTGTTCGAAACGATGCTGATGTCAGAGTGCGGGACACCTGCTTCGAGAGCATTCACCGCAGAGACTGCGAAATTGTATGTGTCATAGAGGGTAGTAACTGTTTGGGTCATCGTGCATTCCTCAATAAATTAGATTTTAAGTAGCCTTACGGACGCAGGTTATTTGGAGACAACATTGCCCTGGTAGTCGAGTGCTACGACGACAGATGTTGCTCCTTTAGAGGCCGTGCCCTTCCATATTCCGTCTTTGTCTTTGCTCAGACCGGAAACGTTGGAGTAGCCGGCTCTCTCAATGCGGGATTTCGCCTGGGCCTCGGTAAAGCTATTCGCGCCGGCGGCGGGCGCTCCACCGACAAGGAAAATAGGAACCGGTACGCAAGCTCACCGGCTTCTTTCATTTATCAAATAACGCCGTTAGCAGTCCCCCGAATATCAACTGCCACACTCTTGATATTTGATGAAATCATTCTATCTACTTGATGTTTACCTCCGCAGTGGAGTTGAAGTGAATGCCCCACTATCTGCCTTGCGATTTTGAGATCGACACGAACACGCGCAGTGTCACGCATAAGGTGTCGGGTAGAAAATATTCGTGGGATCGCTCTTCAGAGATGGGCGACGCGACCCACTACCATCACCGCTCGGAGGGGCATACGGACATTTCGCTGCGCGATAGCCATAATCTTATCCGTTACGCGTTCAAAGCACTTCGAGAGGCAGAGTACGCGGCGAGACGCTCCTAGCTCGGAAGATGGATTGCTATATCTTGTAGCTCGATCTTGTAGCTCGGGGTTGCGTGTCCAGAATCCCGTTCTTGTCCGATAAGTGATCTTTTGGAGCGCGACGTGAAGTCGTGTTTTCGATGGTCTGATGGAAGGGCACCCGCGTATGCCCGAGCGCCTCGACGAGGAGGAGCTTGCGGACTGGCACGCTGGCCGCAATGCGGTCTATCAGCTCGCCGCACTGACAATCGGCGCGCGCCTCGCGGTCGCCCACGCATAGTAGGATGCTTGTCGCGGGCGCCGCTACGCCTTGCCTTACCAGGCTAGCTCCGTCGCAGACCCTTTGACGAATCGCACGCGAGAAAACGTTCGCTGACGGCCGCAAGGCCGCGGGCAGAGCGACCGGGCGTCTCGTGTCGCCGACATTTGAGCGCGCTCGCGGCGCAATTCTTCC
>DATFYN010000002.1:0-10552 GCA_035315025.1 Myxococcota bacterium | reverse complement strand
ACCGCGACCCTGCGCTTCGCGCGTTTTGTCACGCGGAACCGCTTCCCGATCGCCATCTGGCTCATCGCACAGACGCTTTTCTTCCTCTACCCGATCGTAAATGCGGCCCTTGCGGCCGCGGGCCACCGGCTGCCCGGCCCGATCGTCCGCGTCGATACGTCGGCCCGGGCCCTCTATCCCCGGCACCCCTTCATCAACGCCCAGGACAAGTTCTCGGGCGTATTCGGCACGTCGTCCCTCGTCGCGATCGCGGTCGTGGTGAAGGATGGAACGATCTTCACCCCGGACACCCTGCAGAAGATCTCGCGCATCACCAAGGCGGTTGACGGCGAAGGCTACGACGCGAAGACCCAGGCACGCGAAGAGTTGCGATCGAAGCTCGAAGAGCAGGGCACGCTCTCGAGCGAAGAGATCCTGAAGGAACTCGACCACCAGTATCCGCCCTACCCCGTGAACCATGACCAGATCCAATCGGTCGCCGCGCGCAGCACCCGCGTCGTCGAGATCGGCCCCGACGGCAGCATCAACTCCGACATCCTGATGAAGAAGGCGCCGCAAACCCAGGACGACGCCGATCACATCCGTGAGCTCGTGCGGCAAAACCCGCCCTTCATCTTCGGGCGGCTGGTCTCGAAGGACGAGAAGGGTGCACTGATCACCGCTGGATTCGTGACCGACCGCCTGAACAGCCGCGAGGTCTACCAGGCCGTCTTCAATCACGTGCAGGCCATCAAGGCCAGGGAGCAGACCGACAACGTTCAGATCTTCGTCTCCGGCGAGCCGGTCCACGTCGGCTGGATCCTGAAGCACGCGAAGGAGATCGGCTTTTACACGATCGGCACGGTGATCACGGTGTTCGCATTGCTGCTCGGGTACTTCCGGCGGCTCCATGGCGTCCTCATCCCGATGATCGCCGCGATCGCGACCGTGATCTGGGGCCTCGGCTTTACCGGCTGGACCCACATCACGTTCGACCCTCTGGTGCTCGTCATCCCGATGATCATCACCGCCCGCGCGGTCTCCCATACCGTGCAGATGGCGGAACGCTTCTTCGAGGACTACGAGCTCTTGCTCCCGCGCTACGGCGATCCGCAGGAGGCAAAGGTCGAGGCGGCGACTGTGGCCATGGGGGAGGTTTTCGTCCCCGGCACCCTCGGGATCCTCGTCGACGTGGGCGGGCTTCTCGTCATCCTCGTGACGTCGATCCCGCAGATGCGCGACCTTGCCAAGTTTGGCGCGTTCTGGGTGGCATCGATCCTGGCCACGGTGGAAATCCTGCACCCGGTGATGATCTGTTACCTGCCGGCCCCGAAGGAATCCGAGCACTTCCTCCCGAAGACGATGATCCGCGCAATGCGCGCCGTCGGGACCGCGGTGACGCACCCTGTCGGAAAGTACTTTATCGGCGGTGCGACCGTCGCCCTGTTCCTGAGCTCGCTCTTCATCACTCTCAGGTACTCGAAGATCGGTGAGGCGTCGCCCGGCTCCACGCTGCTTTGGCCGAAGCACGAGTTCAACGTGGCGACCGCCGAGATTGCCCGCCGCTTTGGCGGTGTGGACTCGATGGTCGTGTACGTGAGCGGCGACCGGCCGAACGCGGCGGCGGACTCATCGCCCGTGCGCCGAATGGAAGAGTTCGAACGCTTCATGAAGGAGTACACCGATCTTGGAGCGTCGGTGTCGCTCGTCCCGTTCCTGCGTGGATCCTGGCAGCAGAACCACTATGGCGACCCGAAGTGGCACTTCATCCCCGAGCACCCGGGCACGCTGCGCGCCATGATCTTCCAGCTCCAAACGAACGGTCCGCCGGGCTTTTTGCGGCCCTATATGACCGATGACGGGCGCGACGCGAACATCTCGTTCTTCTATCCCGATCACAAGGGTGACACGATCATGCGTGCCGTCGCCTCCTCCGAGGAGTTCATCGAGCGCCATCCAGTGGGCGAGGTGATCGTCCGCCTCGACAAGGACAAGGCCCCCCACGACGCGCCGCTCTGGTCTCCGGCGAGGCTCACGGACATCTTTTACTATATGCTGGATCCGCTCCTTCCCTCGCGGCACCACACGCTGAACGTGCGCGTGCGCGGGGCCGATGAGGTGTACAAGCCCTTCGAGGTCAAGAACGCAAAGGCGGACGGCCTCCCGACGTGGATCGACGAGTTCAAGAAGGGCTCCCACGACAGCTATGAGAACACCAAGAGCGGGATCGGCGAGGGTCAGGTCTTCACGTGGCCTTCCGGACTCGCCGACTGGGACAACGGCAACGTGTCGCAGTGGTGGGAGAACGAAGAATACGGCGTGCGCGCCGTCGCGGTGAATACCAATCAGCTGATCGTGCAGGACATGAAATCCGTAGACCACACGCCCGAGTACCAGCCCACCCAGTCGTGGACCCGCGGTGCGCAGTTTGTGATGGCAGGCGGCGTGATGGGGATCTTGGCTGCGATCAATGAGGAGGTCGAGCGCAGCCACGTCGCCAACATCTCCCTCATCTTCCTCGTGATCTTCATCCTGCACTCCATCACCTATCAATCGCCAGCGAGCGGCGGGATCATCTTCCTGCAGATCTCGACAGCCACCCTGGTATCCCTCGCGTACATGGCGATTGCGGGCGTCGGGCTCAACATCAACACCCTGCCGGTGCAGTCCGTGGGCGTGGGGATCGGCGTCGACTACGCGATCTACATCGTGGACCGCATTCGACAGGAGGTGGCGGAGACCTCGGACATCGACGAAGCGATCCGCCGTGCCGTCCGCACCACCGGCATGGCGGTGAGCTTTACCGCCACCACGGTCGTCGGCGGCATCTTCTTGTGGACCTTTTCGAACCTGCGGTTCCAGGCCGAAATGGCGTATCTGTTGGTCATCCTCATGATCGTGAACATGCTTGGCGCGATCACGATCGTGCCGACCTTCTATTCGATCCTGCGACCCAAGGTGGCGACGGCTCTCTTGACCGACGAGCAGCGCGAGGCCATGCGCTACCAGAAGGAGCTCGAAGCCAAGAAGGGGCTGGCGTAGCCGAGGCGGAGGGAACTAGCCCGTCGAGACCGAGTCTACTCCCAGGAGCTCGAGCACCCGGGACGCCGTCTCCTCGACGGCTCTGCCTGTCGTGTCGACGATGCGCCAGCCGCGCGACCGGAAGACGCGGCGCGCGCGCTCGATTTCCTGCGCCACTCCCTCGCGGTCGACGTAGGCCGAGTAAGGCGGGGCACCCATGGTGCGCATGCGCGCTTGCCGCACGGTGAGTAGGGACGCAGGGTCGAGGAGGAGCCCCAGGACCTTGCGCGGGTCCATCTCGCACAGCTCCCGGGACGGTTCAATGGTGGGGATGAGCGGCACATTGCCGATCTTGTAGCCGCGCTGCGCGAGGTACATGGAGAGCGGCGTCTTCGAGGTCCGCGACGGACCCGTGAGCACGAGGTCCGCCTCGAACAGCGTGTGCATGTTCATGCCGTCGTCGTGGCGCACGGCGAACTCGACCGCTTCGATGCGCCGGAAGTACTGATCCGAGAAGCCGTGCAAGAGCCCGGGCTTGAGCTTGGGCTCAACGTGCAGGTGCTGCGCCACGTTCGAGATGAGTGGGCCGAGGACGTCGACCACCGGGACTCCGAGCTCGCCGCTCAGGTTGCGGATCTTCTCCGCCACCCGCTTGTCCACCACGGTGAAGACCACGAGCGCGCCCGAGCGCTGCGCGAGCTGCACCACGCGGCGTACCTGTGATTCATGGCGCACGTCGCCGAACGTGCGCAGCCTCCAGGAGGTCTGAAACTGCGACATGGCGGCGCGGACAGCGCCGGTCGCGGTCTCGCCGGTCCCGTCGGAAACGACGAACACCTCGGCGAACGTAGTATCGACGGCGGTGGACACACCTCGACTCTAGCGGCAGTCTCCCGACCATGCCGTACGACCCGAAGCGCATCGAGCCCAAGTGGCAGGCCTACTGGCGGGACCACGAGACCTTCCGCGTCGAGATCGACCCGGCCAAGCCCAAGTTCTACGTGCTCGACATGTTTCCCTACCCCTCCGGCGACGGGCTCCATGTCGGCCATCCCGAGGGGTACACCGCCACCGACATCGTGGCCCGCTACAAGCGCATGCGCGGTTTCAACGTCCTCCACCCCATGGGCTGGGACGCATTCGGCCTGCCGGCGGAGCAGTACGCAATCAAGACTGGGACACACCCGCGCGACACGACGCGTCGCAACGTGGAGAACTTCCGACGGCAGATTCAGAGCCTCGGCTTTAGCTACGACTGGTCTCGAGAGATCGACACGACAGACCCCGACTACGTGAAGTGGACCCAGTGGATCTTCCAGCAGCTCTACAAAAGAGGCCTCGCCTACCAGGCCGAGGTGCCCGTGAACTGGTGCCCCGCGCTCGGGACGGTGCTCGCCAACGAGGAGGTGATCGACGGAAAGAGCGAAATCGGCGGCCATCCTGTCGAGCGGCGGCCCATGCGTCAGTGGATGCTCAAGATCACCGCCTACGCCGAACGGCTGCTCGAGGATCTCGAGGAGCTCGATTGGCCCGAGCCCATCAAGAAGCAGCAGCGCGACTGGATCGGAAAGAGCGAGGGTGCGCGGGTCCGCTTTGCGGTGAGCGGCGCCCAAGCCCAGACGATTGAGGTTTTCACGACCCGGCCCGACACGCTGTTCGGTGCAACCTACATGGTGCTCGCTCCCGAGCACCCCCTCGTCGAGAAGATCGTGACGCCCGAGCGGCGCGCCGCCGTGGAAGCCTACGTCACGGCTGCGAAGCGCAAGAGTGAGCGCGCTCGGATGGCCGAGGCGAAAGAAAAGACAGGCGTCGACACTGGCGCTCGGGCGGTAAATCCGTGCACGCAGCGCGAGATTCCGATCTGGGTCGCGGACTACGTCCTCGCCACCTACGGCACTGGCGCAATCATGGCGGTGCCGGGCCATGACGAACGCGATTTCGAGTTTGCGACCGCCTTTGGCCTTCCCATCGTCCGCGTGGTGGATGGCGCCCCGGGAAAGCCCTCGCCCGCACTGCCCTTCATGGATGACGGTGTCAGCGTGAACTCCGGGTTCTTGGACGGCCTCCCCACCCCGGAGGCCAAGCGACGGATGATTGAATGGCTGACGAAAGAAGGCCGGGGCGAGGGCACGGTCAGCTACAAGCTGCGCGACTGGCTGTTCAGCCGTCAGCGCTACTGGGGCGAGCCGTTTCCCCTGCTCCACCTGGAAGACGGAACGACGAAACTCCTCCCCGAGAGCGAACTCCCCCTGCTGCTCCCTGAGCTCGATGACTTCCGCCCCGCAGCCGACGGGGGTACGCCCCTTGAACGCGCACGCGATTGGATCATGACGCGGGACCCAGACACGGGAGCCCCCGCTCGACGCGATCCGAACGTCATGCCGCAGTGGGCCGGGAGCTGCTGGTACTACCTGCGCTTCCTCGACCCGCGGAATCTCAACGCCGCCTTCTCGCGCGAAGCCGAGCGCTACTGGATGCCCGTGGATCTCTACATCGGCGGCGCCGAGCACGCCGTACTGCACCTCCTCTACGCGCGATTCTGGCACAAGGTTCTCTACGACCTTGGCTCGGTACACACCAAGGAGCCTTTCCACAAGCTCGTAAACCAGGGAATGATCCTCGGCTTTAGCTACCGCTACTACGATGACAACCTGGCCGACGACCCGAGCGCCGTGACCCGCTCCTTTCCGGCATCGGCCGTACACGTGGCGGGGGAGCGGGCAATCGCTATGCCCACCGCGAGGGAAGTGAAAGAGCGTTGGGTACCGCTCGAAAAGGTGCGCTGGAGCGCCGACAAGAATCCTCTCCACCCGACCATCGACGACCTCGTGCTCGAAGAAGTGGTCGAAAAGATGTCGAAGAGCCGCGGCAATGTCATCAACCCCGACCAAGTGATCGACGAGCACGGTGCGGATGCCATGCGTCTGTACGAGATGTTCATCGGTCCGCTCGAAAAAGCCGCCCCCTGGAGCACGGAGGGAATTCAGGGCGTCTACCGCTTCTTGCAGCGCGTGTGGCGGCTATTCGTCGACGAGGACTTGCCCGGCGAGCCGCTGCGCGGCATGCCCCCCGGTCGCGGCTCGCGGGAGCAGCAGCGCCTCCTCGCACGAACCATTGCGGGTGTCACGAAGGACCTCGAAGAGCTCGGCTTCAACACCGGGATCTCGAAGCTCATGGTCTTTATGCGCGACATCGTGAAGGACGCGGCGCTCCCTCGAGAAGCTGGGGAAGCCTTCGTGCTGCTGCTCGCACCTTTCGCGCCGCACCTCGCTGAGGAGATCTGGCAACGCCTGGGCCACACGACGTCCCTTGCCTACAGCCCTTGGCCCGTCGCGGACCCGGCATGCCTCGTCGACGACACCGTGCGGTTGGCGGTTCAGGTCAACGGCAAGCGGCGTGATGAGATTGAGGTCCCGGTCGATGCGGACGAGGACGCGATCAAGGCCGCCGCGCTCGCGGCCGCAAACGTAAGAAAGCACCTTGAGGGACGAACGCCCAAGAAGGTGATTGTCGTGCCCGGGAGGCTCGTCAATATCGTGGGCTAGGGCGTGAGACCCTCCACACTTTTCGGGGTGCAGGGCAGGGCCCTCGCGGCCCTCCTCGGGCGGGCGCTTCGTCCATCCCCAAGACGGAAGCGCCCCCGCAGGCGGGAGCCAGAGTTGCCCCTCCGCTCGCCCCGTTGTCACCAAAGATTCTGCGATCTTCCGCGGCGCCGAAGACCAATGACGCTTTTCCCACCGGCGCGGAACGGGGTTCACAGCGAAACTTGCGGTTCATGACGAACTGGAATTCGGACACGCCTTGGCTCGGCGCGACCCGCAGCCCGTGGCTTGACGACACCTCCGCTTGGCTACGCGAAAAGCTGGAAGGAAACGGGTTTCTCCCGCCGTTCGACGTCAGCTGCGTACACGATCGGCCTTGGTCGATCATTCTGCGGGCGACTTCAGCGCAGGGCGCTGCGTACTTCAAAGCCGCGGCGCCGGGTGGTCGGCACGAGCCCGGCTTGGTCCGCGCACTCGCGGCGCAGTGGAGTGACCGGGTGCCAGCGCCACTCGCTGTGGACACGAAGCGCGGCTGGCTCGTGCTACCGGATCTCGGACGAACGCTGCGTCAGGAATTGGACGGAGCCGACGGAATGGACACCTGGCTCTTCCTGCTCCCCCGGTATGCGGAGATCCAACTCGCTTCAAGCCTCGAGACCGCGGGTTTTCTCAGGCTCGGGGTTCCAGACCGCAGGCTCCAGCGACTGCCTGGGCTATTGCGGAAGCTGGCCCGCGACGACCGGGCGCTGTGCCTCGGACGCTCCGGCGGGCTCCTCCCGGGGGAGCGCGACTCGCTCCTTGAGCTCCTTCCGGACCTCGAGGCGTGCTGCCGTGAGCTTGCTTCGATGCCCTGCCCGGCCGCTCTGGAGCACGGGGATCTCCAGGACGCGAATATCCTGGTGCGGGACGGAGCCTACTGGTTTTGCGACTGGGCCGACGCAAGCATCGCCCATCCCTTTCTTTCGCTCCTTGTGACCTGTCGAAGGCTGGTCGATGACTTCGCGAGCAGCGACGGCATTCGTCGCTTCGCACGTCTTCGTGATGCCTACCTCGAGCCATGGAGCAAGCTCGCGCCCGCACGGTCTTTGCGGCCGCTATTTGGTGCGGCGCTGTGGGTCGCCCATCTCGCATGCGCCCTTGACTGGAACCACATGCTCGCCGGAGTCAGCGAATCCGCCCGCGAAGAGTGGCAGACTCGGGTTCCGAAATGGCTTCGACTCTGGAGGGAGGGTCGTGGGCTCTTCACAAAAAGTGCGCGTCGCTTTGCGTAGCGCGCCGCGAACCTCGAGCGTCGGCATACCGCCGAGGTCGCGCCGCTTGCCTCCCGCCCGCCGCGCGCGGCGAGGCGCTATAATTGAGAATTAAGCAAGAGGAGGCAGTCCTGGATATGACGAGCTCCGCCCCCTACACGTTGATCTCCGCCGACACCCACGCCGGTGCAAGCATCGCTACCTACCGCGAGTATCTCGAACCCCGGTATCGGGACGAGTTCGACGCGTGGCGAGGGCAATACAAGAATCCCTCGAAGGAGCACCTGGGCAGGAAGAAGACCAAGAACTGGGACAATACCGAGCGTTTCCGGGATCTCGAGGCTGAAGGCGTGGTGGGCGAGATCATCTTTCCGAACACCGTGCCGCCTTTCTTCAGGAACGGCGTTCTCGTGTCGTCGCTACCGAAGCCCGATGAGTTCGAGCACCGCCTGGCCGGAATCCGGGCGCACAATCGCTGGCTCGCCGACTGGTGCGCCGAGCATCCGGAGCGTCGTGCAGGGATCGGCCTCATCTACCTGAATGACATCGACGAGGCGATCCGAGATGTCCAGTGGATTGCGGAACACACGCTGCGCGGCGGAATCCTTCTGCCCAATCCCCCACCGGACGACAAGCACATCGAACCCCTTTACTCGCCGAGCTACGACCGGCTGTGGGCCGTGTGCCAAGATCTCGAGGTCGTGCTGAATCAGCACGGAGGTACAGGGCTACCCGACTATGGCGCCTATCCGGCCGCCGGCGCGATGTGGATCGCAGAAGTTCCATTCTTCTCGAAGCGCGGCTTTACGGAGCTCATCCTGGCTGGGGTCTTCGAGCGCTTCCCAAAGCTGCGTTACATCTTGACGGAATCGGGCTGCGCTTGGGTTCCGGACGTGCTCGCGCAGCTCGACGCACTGCATGCGCGGATCAAGTCGGGTGCGGTCGGCGAGATCGCCTTCTCCAAGGACGCAGTCCTGCCGGAGAAACCGAGCTTCTACGCCCGTCGCAACTGCTATTACGGAACGAGCTTCCCAAGCCCGATGGAGCTCGATGGCCGCGAGGCGATTGGGATCGACCGGATTCTTTGGGGGAACGACTATCCTCACTACGAGGGGACCTTCCCCTACACGCGCGAGGCTCTGCGTCACACCTTCTGGAACCTCAATCCCGCCGAGATCCGTGCGATGCTCGGGGAGAACGCGGCGCGGCTCTATGGTTTCGACCTCGCCAAGCTCGCACCGATCGCGGCGAAGTGCGGTCCAACGCCAGAAGACGTGGCACGACCCTTGCCGCGCGAGGAAATTCCCAAGGACTCGATGAGCCCCGCATTCCGAACGCGCTCGTCCGGACAGACCACCCCCTAGGAATCGCCTCCCGCGGCTATGCCCCTTCGGGCATTGCAAGCCATCAGGGGTGAAGGGCCAGCCGCAGGAAAAGATAGAGACTGATCAGAAGTCCGATCAGCACGATGAATCGGCGTACCATCTGCTGGCCAAGCCGTCGTGCGAGACCCGCCCCAGTGTAGCCACCCGCGATACCGCCGACGATCATGAAGCTAGCAATCGGCCAGTTCACGCGCCCGCACGCCGCAAACGTCAAAGCCGCGAGCCCGTTGATACAGACCGCTGAGATGTTCTTGAGACCATTCATTCGGTGGATGTCCCGCAGTCCGAGAAGTCCCAGGGATGCGAGCATGAGGATGCCGATCCCCGCGCCGAAGAACCCGCCGTAGAGAGCCACCAAAAGCTGGAATCCGGCGATCGGTCCGAGCTCTCGCACTTCGCGGCCTCCCTCTCCCCCAAACCCAGACGCGGAGTGAGCCCAGCGACGCAGTGGCTCTTGGGCCATGAAGAGGCAGGTCGCACCGAGGACGAGCAGCGGCGCGAGCTTGGCGAAGACTGCGTCTCCGACGCGGTCGGCGGCCAGGGCTCCTAGCGTTCCCCCCATCAGGCTCGGAACGGCCATGGCGGCAAGAAGACGCCCCTCGCCCTGCACCTCGGTGCGATAGCCCCAGAAGGCACTTAGCGACCCAGGAACCAGCGCAACCGTGCTCGTTGCATTTGCCGTCACCGCGGGGAGACCCGCGGAGAGAAGGGCGGGAAAGGTGAGGAGCGTGCCCCCACCCGCCATGGAGTTCACAACGCCAGCGAGGAATGCAGCGCAGAAGAGCAGGATGTCGAGCCACACCACACATTCCATGGCGCAGTGGAGAGCTTCCCACAAGGGCCCCGTGGAGAGGGATCGACGGCAAAGCACCATCCGTTTGCGCCGCGGAGTCGCTGTGGTCTGCGCGCCAGCGGGTATGCGATTGTCTTGGCCGCGGAGACGCGTGGACCGTGATGCCCTTCAGTGACCTTCGTGGATGGGTCGCGAGAACGTCGGGCTGGGGAACCTCGATCCCTTCCCCCGCCTTCGGTGGGATCTCTCTCCGCCGGTCCGGAGCTCCACGTGTGAAATCGAGGTTGTCGGAGCACCCGAAGGAGAAGTCATGCCTGCCGCGCGTTCGCTGAGCCTCTTCTTCTCCGCCGGTGCCCTCGGAGGTCTCGCCAACGGCATCGTCATATGGGCGGTGGGCAAGCTCGGCTTTACCCACGCCCTTGGCGTCGCCATCACTCCGGCGCTTACGCCAGGTTGGCTTTACCCGCACATCGTGTGGGGAGGCCTTTGGGGGGCGCTCTTCTTGATTCCGGTGGGGTGGGGCTGGGTCCGCAAGGGACTGCTTTTTAGCCTCGGTCCGAGCCTGGTGCAGCTGTTTCTGGT
>DATFYN010000001.1:0-8221 GCA_035315025.1 Myxococcota bacterium | reverse complement strand
CGACAACCCGGCTCAGGCTCCAGCGTAACAAGGTGTCGAAGGCGGCGAAGTTCTCGGGTGAGCTCCACGAGAGAATAGAGCCGCGCTCTCTCGGGTGTAGACGTGAAGTGGAAACGTCCGGTCGGACCGATCACCATCCCTAACGCGCTCAGCGGCATGCGCTTGGCCATCGCACCCGTCCTGCTCGTCTTCGCCTGGATGGGTGAATCAACGGCGGTGCTGGTGCTCCTCGGCGTCTCGTTCCTCTCGGATTTTGCGGACGGCTACCTCGCGCGGAAGCTCGACCAGGTTTCGGAATTTGGGGGGGAGCTGGACAGCTGGGGCGATCTCGCGACATACCTCGCAGTGCCGGTGTGCTTCTGGTGGTTGTGGCCAGATCTGCTCCAGCGCGAGGTCAGCTTCGTAGTGATCGTGGTGACGAGCTACACGCTCACTACGACGATCGGATTGTTCCGCTATCGGCGACTGATGTGCTTTCACACGTGGGGTGGAAAGGTCTCGGGTGTGCTGTTGGGAGGCGGAGGCCTGCTGCTGCTGGTCGAGGGATCTGGGTGGCTGCTCCGACTCGCGACGGCCGTCGTCGTGATCGCGGACCTCGAAGAGCTCGCCATGATGGCGGTGCTCCCGCGATGGCGCCCCGATGTTCCGTCGCTGTGGCATGCCCTGAATGCAGAGGCCCGTCGCTAGGGCGACGGAACCACCGGACAGCTGGCAACCACCGGCAGGGGCTGTCCCGAGAGCAGCGGGCCGATCACCTCCGCGAGCCGGGCCCCCAACACGGAGTGCCCGGTTCTGTTCGGGTGCATACCGCCGCGTGGGTGCCGCTCTGCGTGCGTCGAATCTCCGATCGTGTTGATCCAACGCTCGGGACCCGCGCACCAGCCATGCGTGTCGAACCTTCGCGCGACGTCGCCCACGTAGGTCCACCCGTGGCGGCGCGCTGCCTGACAGAGCTTGTCGTTCAGGAGGGGGAGGACGAACTCAGCCGCCCACCTGGCGCGCCTGGCGTCGATCCCGGCCAGCGGATCCCCGAAGGGCTCGCCGTTGCAGTAAGCCCCGTCTTCGGCGTGGGTCGGGTCGGGATATTCGACGACGAAGATGCGCCTCGACTCGATTCCGACGGTGGCGAGCTCCGCGGCTAGGAGATCCAGAGCGGTGTCGAGCTCCGCGAGGCGAAGGTTCACCAGGCCCTCGTTGAGGTCGCAAACCGGAGACAGGATGCAGGACACCACGAGGTACTCGAAGAGAATGTCGTTGCCGCCGATCGAAACGGTCACGGCCTCGACACCCCCTTTTGACGCGACGCTCCGGAGCTCTTCCACCTGCGGGCGGAGCGGAGGCGCTCCGAGAGGCGGCTCCGATCCGTCGTACGGACCGAGGAGACCTCTCGCGATCGAGGCCCCGGAGCACGCGAACGACACGCTGTCGATGGCGTGAGCCTGCTGCTTCAGGAGATCGACCGCCTGTGCGGTCGGGGAGTAGCGCGATCGGTTGCACCGCTTGTCATCCCACGCCGGTGTGCTCCAGAACTTCCACCAGGTCCAATCCTCGTTGGGCGCTCCTTGGCCAGATGCGAACGAGTCACCGATCGCGACGACCAGATTGCCTGCGTTGCGAACCGCAGGACGCGCACACGCCGTCCCCCAAGTCCCGGCGATCAAGGCAGCAAGCGCCAGAAGCGAGCACGATTTCGTTCTTCCGTTCTCTCCCACCTCTATGCAATATTGATTCATGCGTCTCCGCGAGTCGAGTACGCGGGGGCGCATCGGAAGGGCGATCCTCGCATGAAGATCGACTTGTATCACCTATACCGGGGAGTCCATTTCTCGAAGCTCGCGTATCCCATCGCGCTCGACGTCCTCAGGGTCTGGGCGGAGTCCAAGGGGTGGAAGGCCCACGTCTCGATTTGCAAGGAGGCCCAGGTCGATCTCGCGACCGACGCGGACGTGGTCGGAATCAGCGTCTACTCCCAGACCGCGCCCGCTGCGTACCGCGTGAGCGAGATGCTGCAAAGGCGGGGGAAGGTCGTGATCCTGGGGGGCCCCCATTTCAGGGGGCCCACGACCCAGGCCGAGGCCGCACGGTACTGCGACGTTATCGTGAGCAGCATCTGCGAGGAGCAAATGGGGAATCTCCTCGACCTGATCGAGGATGGCCGTCTGGGTCCCGGTCGCCGGCCTCCGGTCGTCATCAGCGATGGTGAGAACCGGTTCCGGTATCCCGACAACTTCTACCAGTCGCTGCGGAGTCGGCGCTGGTATCAGATCCCCACGATCCCGACGTCGGTTGGGTGCCCATACGACTGCGATTTCTGCGCGGCCTATATGCAGGGCAAGTACCGGCTTCGGGAGGTCGACACGGTCGTGAGCGAGATGGCTTACGCGCCGGGCAGCCTGGCCCTCATCTGTGACGCCACGTTCGGTCTCCACAAGAAGTTCACGATCGACCTGATGCGTGCGATGGCTCCGCTGAAGAAGAAGATCGGGGTGGAAACCACTCTGGCCCGATTGAAGGATCAGGAGGTGCTCGGGGCCATGGCCGCGGGCGGGGTCAAATGGCTGGTGGTGGGGATCGAGACGCTCACGTCGAAGCTGCGCAAGCACGGATCGTCAGAGCTGGAATCGAGTCTGAAGGACGTGCTCCGGCGCGTCCATGATCTCGGGATGATGATGCAGGGCAACTTCATCTGCGGGATGGACTGCGACGGGCCCGACAGCTTCGAGCAAATCTACGAGTTCTACGACGGTTCGGGGCTGGACGGGATCATGATGGGGATCCTCACGCCGTATCCGGATACCGCCCTCTTTCGGCAGCTGAACGGTGAAGGGCGCATCTTCGACACCAACTGGGAGCACTACGACTGCCATCACGTAGTCTATCGGCCTCGAAATATGACCGTCGACGAGCTGATCGAGGGCTACATCTGGCTCTACCGCGAGGTCAGGAAGCGCAGGTCGTTATTCCGTGAGGTCGTCGAGGGGATCTGGAAGCACGGACCCGGCATCGAGGCCTCCGTACTGATCGCAAACAACCTCTATCAGAAGTTCGACTCGATCAAGAAGGCCCAACTGCTGCGCAAGAACCAGCTGGAGATCGCCCAAAGCGGTCTCCTGGCAGAACGAGCCGAGCAAGCCAGGCTGCACGTCGCGTGAGAGGGCTGATCAAGAGATCTCTTCGAGCAGCGCCTTCGCCTCCTGCAGGTCCCGACAGTCCGCTTCGCCCGTGAAGCGCTCCATCGCCGCGAGGACCAGGGTCCGCGCATCCTTGCCCCGACCCCGCCGATGCATCAGGTCACCCAGGCTCGCGGCTGCACGCAGCGCGTAGACCTGTGACTCCCCGCGCTGGGCGGTCTCGAGGGCGAGAGCGAGAAGCTTCTCCGCCTCAGGATCGTCGACTCCGTTCTGCTCGAGCAGCCCCGCGCCCTTCAGTCGCAGCAGCTCGCCGTCCCAGGTTGACTGCGCCTGTTGCTCGGCCAAGGCGAGGCCTCCCGTCGCCGTGGCAACGACGTCGGACCAGCGCCCCGCGACTCGCTGCGCGTCCGCAAGGATCATGAGCGCCGCGGGCGCAGCCACGGTCGAGCCTGTCTGGGCGACCTCGCCCAGCGCGCGCCCGATCATCTCGACTCCGCCCGCGGCGTCGCACTGGTGTGTTACGGCCCAGCCGAGCAGCACCAGGCCCCAGCTGCGCCACATCGGGAACCCGTGGTCCGTGGCGAGCTGGATCACCTCCTCCGCCGCGCTGCGCACCGAGACGGCGTCGGAAAGCATCTGATCGAGGGTGCCACCGAAGCACAATGCGATGGCGAGACTGAAGGCATGGTCTCGCTCGCGCGCGAAGAGCACTCCCTTCCGGCTCGACTCCAGCGCCCGGCTCGGCATGCCGAGCTGCCACAGGTTCAATCCGTTGTAGACGAGGGCAGCTACGCAGGGATCGGGGCCGCCGGGAAGGAAGCGGTACTCCGCGGGGTCGTAGCTCTCCACCGCTCGCTCGAGGTGCCGCACGGAGGCGTGATACTCGCCCATCCAGAAGTGCGTGGCCCCGAGCTGGAGGTGCGCCCAGGACAACTGCTGGGGATCCTTCGCGCCCTGCGCGATCTCCACGAGCTGCCGGCCGAGCTCCTTCGCGAGAGTCAGCTGACTGCGAGCTTGGTAGTAGTTGGCGAGTCCCCAGATCGACTCGAAGAGCTGGGAGGTGTCGCCGGCTTCCTCACTCAGCTGCCGTGCTCGCAGGTACGTGGTCTCGACCTCCGGGTTCCCGTAGCCCCGGATGCCGATCAGCGGAGGGCCCAGCGAGATCCGCAGAGCGAGCTCCCGGCGAACCCGTTCGGGGCTCGCCCGGGTCTGTCCCAGCAGCTCGATGCCCGCGCTCAGATGCGAGACCGCCTCCACGTAGGCTGATCGCAGCGTCGCGCGTTCGCCGGCGCGCGCGTAGTAGTCCACCGCACGTTCCCAGTGCTCCGCGCCCGCGTGATGTCTGGCCAGCTCCTCCGGCTCCGACTCGATCCGCTCCGGGAATTGCTCCTCAAGCACTTGCGCCACGCGGGCATGCACGTCCTGACGCCGCTTCCTCAAGAGGGACCCGTAGGCCGTCTCGTGGATGAGGGCGTGAGTGAAGGTGTAAGTAGCCCGCGGCGGGGTCCCGCGTCGGGAGAGGACGTCGGCTCGGACCAGCCGATCGAGCCCTTCCCGAAGCACTGGCTCGTCGAGGTCTGAGACGGATTCGAGGAGTCGATAGGCGAACTCGCGGCCGACCACAGACCCGAGCTGCGCGATCTCCTTGGCAGACGAGATGCGATCGAGCCGTGCCATCAGCGAATCTCGCAGTGTCGCCGGGATCGCCATCGGGGCTCCCATGCGTTCCGAATCGAGGGCGGTACGCGTCAGCTCCTCCAGGTACAGGGCGACGCCGTCGGCGCGCTCCACGATCTGGGAGACCACCTCTTCACGGAGCGGACGATCCATGCACATGGCAGCCACGAGCTCCCGTGCCTGTCGCTTTCGCAGCCGCGTGAGCGCGATCGGCGTCCAGCTCCTGTGGTGCAGCCAGGGAGCCTCGAAGTCGGATCGTGCCGTCAGCACGACGAGGACCCGACTGCTGGGGATCTGCTCGAGCAGGCGACCGAAGAACTCGAGCGACGAGGGATCGCACCAGTGGAGGTCCTCGACCACGAGGACCAGCGGTTGGATCTTCGCGAGCGCGAGGATCCACTCGCTCAGCGCGTCGAGGGTTCGCTCTCGCTGGAGCTCCGGAGAGAGCCGCAGCGGCGGATGGGCGCTGCCGAGCGGAACCCCCAGGAGGTCCGCGACCAGGGGCACGAGCCGGCTCGGGTCGAGTCCCACCACTGTGATTGCTTTCTCGAGCGTCTCCAGCTTCTTCGCCTGCCTTTCTTCACGTGAGAACGCAAGGATATGCTCCAGGAGCTCGATCACGGGTCGAAAGGCGCTTTGTTGCGCGTAGGGGGAGCAGCTGCACTCCAGCCACGTGTGGGGCGCGTCCGCCAAGCGTTCCCGCAACGCAAGCACGAGACGCGACTTGCCGACCCCCGCTTCTCCGGAGAGGAGAACCGTCTGTCCTTCCTCTTCGAGCGCCTGTTCCCAGCGGTCGAGGAGCAGACCCAGCTCCTGCGTTCGGCCCACGAAAGGAGTGAGGCTCGCTCGCGCGACGTCGAGCCGACCGCGCACGCCGGAAGCGCGGAGGACCCGATGCAGCGTCACCGGATTGCTGATGCCCTTGAGAACTCTGCGTCCGAGCTCCTCCGTGATGAAGATCCCCTCGACGAGCCGCAGTGTGTCCGAGGAGATCACGATCCAATCTGCGCTGGCTTCTGCCTGGAGACGAGCGGCGATGTTCGTCGTATCGCCAATGGCGAGCATCTCCCTGTTGGTGCCCTTGCCTACCTCCCCGACGACCGCGGGTCCCGTGTGAATCCCGATCCGAACCGCGAGCCGGCGGCCTTGCTCCGTTTCTAGACGTTCGTTCAGTAAGGCGACCGCATCGAGGATCCCGAGGGCAGCGCGCACGGCGCGCTCCGCATCGTCCTCGTGAGCGCTCGGGTAGCCGTGGTATACGAGCAGACCGTCGCCGAGGTACTGGGCGACGTATCCGTCGAACTCCTCCACGATCTCGGCCGCGGTCTGTTGATAGCTGCGCACCACCTCACGCCAATCCTCCGGGTCGAGCCCGGAGGCGAGCCGAGTCGAGTCCACGAGATCGCAGAAGAGCACCGTGAGATGGCGGCGCTCGGCCTCGACATGCGAACCAGGCGCGAGGGCCGGGCCGACCGCCGTGGGATCCCCATCCCCTGGAGACGGCGGAGCGATCCAGGCGAGGACGCGGCCCTCGCGAGCGGCGACGCTCTGGACGTCGACCAACTCCTCGACCAGGGCTTCGAGCTCTTCGGCCTCGAGACGGAACTCGAGCCCGAGAGCACGGAGCGAGACGCGGCCGTGCCGACGCAGATGCTCCTTCGCCCGGGCGACCGTGTCGAGGAAGCTCACGTTCCCGACTCCCCAGAAGGCTCTAGGCCGCGTGCCTCAGCTCCTCATTATCTCACGGACGGCCGCGCACCCGCGACTCCCCGGTCATCTCTGGTTTTTGGCGAGAGACAAGTCAGGAAGCGGCGGTGGTACTTCTTGAAAATACTGGGATTTCTTGGATCCGCGGCGCGCGGCTACCAGGACAACCGGGATCCGCGGCGCCGGAGGTCGAGCAGGCGCCGGTGATGTTGCGCCCGGCGCCACCACGCCAGCGCGATTAGCGCCGCGCCCCGGAGCGCCGTGAGCGAGAGGCTCGCCGGCTCGGGGACGGCTACTACGTCCAGGGTGAAGCTGCCGGTGTTGTTGTACCAGCCGAAGGCATCGCCGGAGGCCAGGAACAGGCGCGTGGCCCCTGCCGGCACGATGAACTGCTGCACACTGCCGCTGCCATTGCCGGTCAGGCCGTCGCCGATGAAGAAGGGCTGCTTCAGCAGGGGCGAGAGCGAGCTGAAGCTCATCGCACCGGGTCAGCTGAAGTCGAGCCCAGCCGGTGCCGACGACGAGGTCGGATCGCTGGCGTCGAGAAAGAGACCAAGCAGGGAGTCCAGCGGCGCATTGATGGCGGCGATCCCGTTCGCGGCAGGGGCTCCGCTGCCGTAGAACCCGCCTCCGTCCGGGGGATCGGTGGGTAGGCCCCCGCCGTAGTTCGTGCTGCCGGTGACTTTGAAGGTCAATGCCTCGCCCGCAGTTAGCGCCAATCCCGTCACCAGCACCGGAGACTCCGCCGGGGCGGCGTATCCGGTGCAGCAGAGAGTGCCGTTGGGTACCCCGGCCAGGTAGGGATTTGCCGTGCCCGGCACTATGACGCTGGCGCTCGAGGAGCGACCGCCCGCGACGAAAACGGTGAGGAGGGCGGCGCAAACCACTCTCGGGATTCGAGACAGTGTCCCTCCCAAAGCGTAGACAGCGGAGGACCTCGAAGCGCGTTTCGGATCGTTCGGCATGGAGGTGAGCGCTAGGCAAAGTTGTTTGAGCAACACGAACCTCATGCGGCCCTCCCCCTCCGTTAGGTGGCATGCCGAAGTTAAAAGTGTCGGAAGAACGCCTTCGACCGATGGGGCCGCCCGCGCCGCAACCCGACACAGCAGGCGATGTGCGCGGTGCATTTCGGCGCGGTCTGAGGCCATTCCGGCCTTTACCAGCCCGCCGCGGCGTTCGACTGGGACGTCGTCTCGGCGGAAAACCTAATTCATATGGAAAACGTTGAGGATATCGGCGAGCTGGATATCGCGCGCTTGAACCTAGGCAGCGAGCGCGACCGTCGCCTCCTCCACCGGCGGGTGCGGTCGTTGAGTGCGTAACGCCCCCCCGCTACCTGACGAAGCCCTCGGAATCGAAGGTTCCGGGGGCTTTCCAATTTCAGCCACTCTCAGAGGTGGTGGGACGCTGGTGGGAGTTGCCCAGGCGGTCGAGGGGTCCGAGGAAGCCCGCGGGCACTCACTAGGCAAAATTGCGTTCGATGGCGGCAAAGGTCGCCCGCATCGGCGTACTGAGGCTTATGCCTGCGGCCGGCCGTGCCCGCGGCGCAGTAGAATCCTGCGGCGGGGTGCGACGTATGCGCCTGGCGGTATCCGGTCCGCGAGCACAGAATCGGCGTCGGCACCCGTCGCGGCAACGATCAGCCGGACGCGGTCGTCGCATTCCCTGAGGTGGGCGGACTCCACCATCGATACGAGCGGCTGGCA